>NZ_JBBJNI010000096.1:0-15916 GCF_037719425.1 Daejeonella sp.
TCGAAAAACCGCCCTTCACCTATAAAATGATTATCAACTAAACGCCTACTTCAAAACTTCTTTTCCAGACTATCCTGTTCTTATCACAAAGAATAAATTCCACGCTGCCGCCGCCAATATCCACGATCAGGCTCATCTGCTCCAGGTTTACAGCAGCTCTTACTCCAATGTAAATAAGTTCTGCCTCCCGTTCCCCGTCAATTATTTCCAAATTGAGCCCGGTTTCCGATTTAATCTTTTCGATAAAGTCAGCACCATTTGACGCACTCCTGATTGCAGAAGTTGCTGCACTTTTTACCCTTGTAACCTGGTGATGGTCGATAGCTTCTTTAAAGGCTCTTATCGCTTTAAGTCCCCGCTCAAAAGCTTCCTTTGAGATATCACAACGGGAGATGCCCCCTTCGCCAAGTTTGACTGCTATTGTATCCTGATAAACAACTTCCGGGCCACCTGAACTAATATCAGCTATTAATAAATGAAATGTATTGGTCCCCAGATCCAGTATTGCTACCCGGTTCGGTTGGTTAGGATTGGAAATATCTGGATTATCCATATTGAGGAACATTAAATCGCCGCGGTCCTTCTAACAACCAACAACCAACGACTAACCCTTATACATAAACCATTTTCCAAGTTCCTTGAAACTGACTTTCTTTCCGTACATCAGAATACCTATCCGGTATATCCGCGAAGCAACCCATGTTGTGAAAATAAAACCACCAATAAGAAGCACTATGGATAAGGCTAATTCCCACATTGGAACTCCGAAAGGTAACCGGACCATCATCGCGATAGGGGATGTAAACGGTATAATGCTTAGCCAGAATGAGAGAGAACTGTCTGGATTGTTGACAATAAAGCTAAAGGACATAATATATGTGAAGAGTAGCGGCAGAGTAATGGGTAGCATAAACTGCTGGGTTTCGGTGTCACTGTCCACAGCCGACCCTACCGCTGCAAATAGCGCGCTGTAGAGCATATATCCTCCAAAAAAGAATATGATGAACGCTGGTAGTATGTAACTCCACTCAACCGTCTGTATCGCTTTTACTATATCTGTGCCCGGCCCCGATTGGGCTGCAACCTGTTGCTGTGCGGCAGGCAACTGTGACTTTACGATTTCCATTTTATCCTTAAATAGTACTTTTGTCGCCACTGTCATTAACGTGCCGGACAAAATGATCCAGAGAAGAAACTGTGTTAAACCAACCAGTCCAATGCCGATGATCTTACCCATCATGAGTTGGAAAGGACGTACAGAGGATATCACCACTTCTACTATCCGGCTTGTTTTCTCTTCTATAATCCCGCGCATTACCTGAATGCCGTAGATGAAAAGCGACATGTAGATAAGTATTGCAGCTGCAAAGCCTACTGCCATTGCTGCCCCCGAACTGCTGTCTTTTTCGCCCTCCAGGGTTAGTTGCTTCGAAACTATCTCAATATCTGGTTTGATATTATCCAGCGTTGCTGCATCAATTCCGGCATCCTGAAGCATCTTGTTCCTCATTTGATCATTAAGCTGATCTTCAATGGTGCTCATAACAGATAACCCCGCCTTTTTTTGCGAAAACAATTCTAGCTTTCCTCCGGTAGCAATATCCTTCGGTATATGAAGAAGAAAAGCTCCATCATCGGCGATAACTTTTTGTTTAGCCTGATCAAGCGGCTCGGTTGACGTATGGAATTTTACCGATTTTTTATCCTCTAAGCCCTTGGTAAAAATTCCGCTGTCGTCTATGACCTCCACGGTGGGTACATTATCACCACCGCTGATAGATAACGCGATTACCAGTGCGTACATCCCAATGATCAGCATAGGTACCAGAAAGGTCATTAGCAGGAATGACTTCTTTTTAACCCTGCTAAAATATTCCCTTTTAATTATGAGTAAGGTTTTGTTCATGACTTAATTCTTTACATTCTGAATAAATATGTCGTTCATACTTGGAATTACTTCCATGAATTCGCTCACCTGCACTTGTTGAATTAAATACTTAAGCACATCATTTGGCAAGTATTTGTCCTGGACTTTCACCGTTAAATAGATCAGGTCATTCTCAGTAGTTTGATCGATCACATTGAACATTTCATTTTCTGATGGCTTTAACTGGCCTGTAAAACCAATTCTATAAGTATTGCTTCGATACGCGTTTTTAATATCTTTTACTTTGCCGTCCAGTATCTTTTTTGATTTGTGGATAAGCGCTATGCTGTCACACAATTGTTCCACCGATTCCATCCTGTGAGTAGAGAATATGATCGTCGCGCCTTTACTGTTCAATTCCAATATCTCATTGGTGATTACCTGCGCATTTACCGGGTCGAAGCCTGAAAATGGCTCATCCAGAATGATCAATTCAGGATCGTGCACAACCGTAGCCACAAACTGAACTTTCTGCTGCATACCCTTGCTTAGATCCTCAACCTTTTTATTCCACCAGCTTTCGATCTCCATTTTTTCAAACCAGTATTTGACCCGTTGGGTAGCGTCGGCTTTACTCATTCCTTTCAATTGCGCCAGGTAGAGCATTTGCTCACCAATCTCCATTTTCTTATAAAGACCACGCTCCTCCGGAAGGTATCCTATTTTCGAGATGTGAGATTGATTCAATTTTTCTCCATTGAGAAAAACTTCCCCGCTGTCTGGTGCGGTAATTTGGTTTATTATTCGGATCAAAGAAGTTTTTCCGGCCCCGTTTGGACCCAGAAGCCCAAATACACTTCCTTTTTCAACTTCTATAGATACATCATCTAAAGCGCGATGATTGGCATATTGCTTAACAATATTTCTGATACTCAGCATCTCTTTATTTTATGGTTTTAACGAAGTTTAGATGGGCGCATGGCCATTTAGTTACATGGAACTTTCGTCATGGTTAGAAGTGTAAATTATTAAAATATTACCAAAAGGAAAGGTCAGGCTTTATTTTTTTTAGTTGTCGAACCTCCAAACCAGCTTTTAAGGATAGTGAATATTTCTGGAACGCTGTTCTTTTCTTTTCCTATAAGGAACCCGTAGGGCTTGAGGGGCTTGATATGATCGCAAAGAATCTTTACAATGCCAATCATGGGGATTGCAAGAATCAATCCAGGTATTCCCCATATAATTTCGAATAAAACCAGGGTCAGAATAGTGAAAAGGGGATTAATATTTACTTCCGAACCTACAACGAGAGGTTCCAGAATATAAGTTTGCAGGAACTGAACGATCAGATAGGTGGTAAGAACTCCTAAGATCATTTTATCATCCCCGCCCTGAGATAATACCATCAGGACAGTTAACGATGTTCCCATAAGGTTTCCTATGAAGGGGATTATTTCGAGGATGCCGCAAAGGACAGCGAAAAATAAAGCATTTTCAACCCCGGCGACACTAAATCCAATTCCATACAATATCCAGAGCATGACGATCATGAGGCCCATCCCTGAGATATATTTTTGAGCCATTTTTCCGGCATCATTGATTATCTGGTCCGCTTCTTTTGATTCTCCTGTCGGTACGATCATGAGCACAAACTTTTTCAGATGAGCTCGTAAGCAGATGAAGAGGAATAGATAGACCAGAACCAGTATGCCATCTACCAATATGCGCATTACCGAACTCAAAATTGCACCCGCAGTACCTATGGTTGAGCCCCCGGATGAAGATTGCTTACTCAACCATTCTTTCTGCTTTTCAGCTGAAATACCAATGTTTTTTGCTATAAATTGCTTTAGGTCCGCGGCGATTTTAACAAGTCTGTCACCAATTTGAGATAAGTCATTGGTAATGTCTGAAGCCTGCCAGGAAAGAAGTGCCGCAATCCCCGCGATACCAACTAAGAGCAAAAGAACACACAGTAAGCTTGCCACAGCACGACTAATACCTTTGCCTTCGAGCCATCTTGAAAAAGGTAAAAAAAGCATTGCCAGCAGCGACGCGATAGCAATCGGGATAAGGAACTCCCGGCCAAAATACATTCCGCTGATCACCAGGAAAGCAAAGAACAGAATGGATATGCTTTTTGAAAGGGATGGAGTGGCTGTGAACATGATGTGTTTTCAGTTTGAGATAAAAGGTTTCAGATAAGGATGGCTGATCCACACCATTTACCGGTAACAATCAATTCATCATCAAGTTTCGGTAGTAGCGGTTTATATTGCTGGTGAAGTGTCTGCCAACAGGACGGAAAGTTTTCCTAACCGCTTAAACTTTCCACTTGTCAACCGTCAACTGTCCACTGTTTAAAGCGTTACTTTAATTCCGCCAAAGAAATTTCTTCGGGGAGCGGCATTAAAGTACCGGCCACCAAACGCATTAAGGTCGTTGCCCAGGCTATAATTTTCATTGAGAAGGTTATCCACGCCAGCGAAGATATCTAAGGTGGGTTTTCCTGGAGTTGATTTTCTCCAGCCAGCTTTGAAATGTATCAGGTTGTAATCTCCGGAAAACAGGCTGTTCGCATCATTTAAAGGGATCTTAGAAGTATAGTTATGTTGCGCGAAAAGATAGAAATGTCGTTCAATCCGCAGATCAATACCACTTATTACTACTCCTCGCGGCACTCCTGTCAGGCGATTGCCTGAGTAATTAGCAGCTCTGCTAAGGTAATTTCTGAAGTAATATTTGCTCAAAGTATAACTGTTCTGAAGCTGTAAACCACTTACAAATCCTTTTGTACCCGGGTGGATTAGCCAGTAAGATGCCTGTGTTTCGAAACCAGATTGTTTTGTGCCTCCGGCGTTCAAATAGAATTCAGTATCATCAGCATTTACCCGGCGTACGATGGCACTCTCTAATCTGTAATTGAAGAGGGATGCGTCCAGCCAGAATCGGTCAGTTCTGTCGCGTAGGCGAATTCCACCTTCATAATTCCAGCCTGTTTCGGATTCAAGAGCAGGGTTTATTTTATTGTCTGATGCTCTAACTTCAGCAATTGTAGGAGTTGAATAGCCGCGGCTTACAGAAGTTCGTAAGGCCATACCGTCGCTTATCTGATAAGACAAAGCAAAGCGGGGCATTAATTGGGGATCAAATTTCCTCACGGAGTGAGAAGTAGCAGTCTGAACATTTTTGTCAAACTCGTATTTGTAATAATTGAAGCTGGCAGCGATTTCAGCGGTTAGCTTTTCACCGATATTGGCCGACAATCGGGTGAAATAAAAAAAATGGCGTGACATGATATCATCCTGCGCCTGAATATTTCCCCTCACTCCTCTGTTATTCGTGTAGTTTGCTATATCGGCGTTGGTGCCCTGTAACTCCAGACCAGCATTCCATTTCCAATTGATAGCCTTATTCGCGTTACTAACGAGTTCGAAATAGGTCCGAAGACCCAAAGTTCCTTCATCCCTGACCTCATAATTGGTTATGAAAGGGTTAAGGAAATCAGTATGAGATCCAAAAAGAGCAAGAACATGGCGAAAGTTACCTGACAAGTTAGTTTCATTTACTAATCCTCCGAAGAAAGTCTTGTTCTCAATCCTGGCTTTCTGCGCAACAGGGCCCGCAACAGCAGCCGTTGACGGTCGGGCAAGTTTTGGATTCGCCGCATATTGAGCAGTTGTTAGTCCGCCGGGAGTTTGATAATCAAGATCAGAGTATAGCGCTAGAAAACGGAGTTGGGTGGCTTTGGAATAGTTCCAGCGATATCCAACCTGCCCATAATGACGCTGCATCGAGCTGTGCTCGCGATAACCATCTGAGGTTTGGTAGGAATGACTGATATTTAAAGAATTATTAGTCCACTTTTTCTGTACGCCAATCTTTTCCTGGAACAAACCATACGAGCCACTGGTGATATGGGCAGATGCCCACGAGCTGTCGGACCGCTTATCGAATGGATTCAACAATACAACACCTCCTGAATTTGCCCCGAATAAGCTTCCATCCGGGCCTTTGAGGATCTCAATATTATTGATACTTCCTACGTCGAGAGAATTCAGATAAGTATTCCCGCCTGCATCTGTCAGCGGGAAATCGTCGATATATACTTTAACATTTCTAACGCCGAAAGGGGAGCGAAGTAAGCTTCCACGAATAGATAAACGGTAGCTTCCGGGCGATCGCTCTTCCATACGAACGCCCGCAATGCTGTTAAATGCAGGCAGCATAGAAATTCCGGGCTGGTCTCTCAAAGCCTTATTGCTTATTATGCTGACCGAGGAAGGTGTTTTCAGGATAAGCTGTTCCGAAATATATCCTCTAACCACCACTTCATTCATTCGCTGTATTGAATCAACTTTACTTTGAGAAAACCCGGTGTTGAAAGACAGCATAAATGCTATTATTAAAATAGTACCGAAGGCGCTAGATTTTGCAGGGATATTCATTAGAGACGGCCTTGTTAGTTTTATTTAGGCAATGCTAAATTATCAAAACTTCTATCCATTTGCTGTCCTATTGTCTAAAGAAATATGTGTTTTATGTAAAATTTCTGAATGAAAACCTGGTACCAGAATATAGAAAACCCATCCTTGATGGGGACAGGCCTTTACATATTTTGAGAAAGAAGCTTAAGCTGATAGCTCAGAGCTTGAAGTTATTCGAAATACTCCTTCATTTTATCGAAGAAGCTCTTTTCATTTTTTCCAGGTTGTGGTTTGAAGTTTGGAGAATCTCGGAGTTGATCCAGCATCTCGCGTTCATCTTTTGATAATGCTTTTGGTGTCCAAATGTTAACATAAATGAGTTGATCGCCCCGGTGATAAGAATTGACCTCCGGAACCCCTTTAGCTTTCAGACGAAGTATTTTGCCGCCCTGCGTTCCAGGCTCTATCTTGATCTTCGCTTTACCGTCTATAGTAGGAACTTCTACGCTTGATCCGATTGCCGCGTCAACGAAACTCACATGGAGGTCATATATAATGTTATTTCCTTCTCTTTTGAGGAACTCATGGGCAAGCTCCTCGATCAGGATGATAAGATCTCCGGAAATTCCACCACGGGGGGCCGCATTTCCTTTGCCGCTCATCGATAACTGCATTCCTTCACTTACACCGGCAGGAATATTGATATTGATCGTTTCTTCACCTCTTGTCAGGCCATCACCATGACAAACTGTACATTTTGCAGTTATTTCGCTTCCTTCACCATTACAAGTAGGGCAGGTGCTGGTAGTCTGCATTTGACCAAGAATCGTATTCGTAACACGCCTGACAGAACCGCTCCCGTTACAGGTGTGACAGGTATTGAATGAAGATTTGTCTTTTGCACCGCTTCCGTCACAGGTTTCACAAATGATCTGCTTGTTAACTTTAACCTTTTTTTCTACGCCTTTCGCTATCTCTTCCAGAGTTAATTTGACCTTGATCCGCAGATTACTGCCTCTTGAAACACGACGGCCTCCGCGCGATTGCTGCTGGCCACCAAAAAAACTATCAAATGGGCTTCCACCGCCGCCACCGAAAATATCCCCAAACTGGCTGAAAATATCGTCCATGTTCATATTTCCGCCACCATATCCACCGCCATTAGCGCTTGCCGCACCGCCCGCATGGCCGAACTGGTCATAGCGCTTCTTTTTATCAGCATTGCTAAGAACCTCGTATGCTTCGGCAGCCTCCTTGAAGTTATCTTCAGATTTCTTATCACCAGGGTTCTTGTCCGGATGATATTTGATGGCCATTTTGCGATATGCCTTTTTTATTTCATCCGCATTTGAAGTACGGGTGACGCCTAGTATATCGTAATAATCTTTTTTCCCCATTTTATTTAGCAATAATGCCTGATGATAAGCTTGTTAAATCCCCAATTTAACGAGCTTCATTTTTATGATCCTATAATAACTTTCGCGAACCGGATCACCTTATCATTAAGATAATAGCCCTTTTCCAACTCGTCAATAACTTTTCCTTTTAGATCATTGGAAGGTGCAGGAATGTTTGTAATTCCTTCATGAACGTCGGCGTCAAATTCTTTCCCTTTCGCTTCCATCTCCTTTAATCCCTTATTTGTAAGCGTGTTTTTCAATTTTTGATGAACAAGCTTTACTCCTTCTTTTACTGATTCAATATCAGTAGCAGTTTCCATTGATTTTTGTGCCCGTTCAAAATCATCAAGAACCGGTAAAAGATCGACGATTACATCTTTGCCTGCTATTTGTAGTAATTCAAGTCGTTCTTTACTTGTGCGGCGTTTGAAGTTATCGAATTCTGCGTAAAGACGGAGGTGTTTATTCTGCCATTCTGCGACTTCTGCTTTTAATTTTTCTTCTTCAGATAAAGAGCCATCTTTAGCTTCATCCGTATTTTCTGTTTCAACTTGTTCTTCCGATTCCGGTGCAAGATTATCTTCCTGCAATTCATTTAATTCCCGATCATCAGGTAAATTATTCTCTTCCATTTTATTCTTCTTCATTTTATTCAACATGTCTGAAAGACGCATGACTGCGTATGACAATTTTTTTGCCAAAAGTTTAAATAGGACAGAGTGGCAGTGATTATATCGTTACATCCTCATGCACCTGTCCGCCCTCACATTTGATTATCCTTGAAGGGAATGTGCGGATAATGTGATAATCGTGCGACGCCATAAGTACAGATGTTCCTGAAAGGCTGATCTGTTTCAAAAGGGTTACTATTTCTTCTGAAGTGTCAGGGTCCAGGTTTCCGGTTGGCTCATCTGCGAGAATTAATTCCGGATCATTAAGCAATGCGCGGGCAATCACTACTCGCTGTTGCTCACCGCCGGAAAGCTCATGTGGCATTTTTTTGATCTTAGAACGTAAACCTACTTTTTCCAGAACATCGCGGGCACGTTCCGAAATAAGCTTTTTATCCTTCCAGCCTGTTGCTTTCATCACAAACTCGAGGTTCTGCTCAATAGTTCGGTCGGTTAGTAGCTGGAAATCCTGAAACACGATACCAAGCTTACGCCGAAGAAAAGGGACATCCTTCTCTGCCAGTTTCTTGAGGTCGAAGCCCGCTACTTGCCCCTCGCCATTTCCGATATGAAGGTCGCCATAAATGATTTTTAGCAAACTGCTTTTTCCGGAACCGGTTTGTCCGATAAGGAAGACGAACTCGCCCTTATCAATATGGAGGTCAACATTGTTTAATACCAGGTGCTTTTGCTGATAAACATCGACGCCCTGTAATTTAATAACAGAATTACCAGTCATAATCAGATATCTAATTTTAGTATTTGCCCGAAAGGGAGGTCTCTAATGGTATCCATAATGTAATTAGCGTGTTCCGCTAGTCCGGCCTTGTCAAGTGCCTTCTCAGGTCTATCCAGACGAAAATATGCCAGCAAAGTAAATTTTTCGTCCCTTAACTGAACATAATCCGGGATTTTAGCAACACCCTTAACCTTTATTACATACATGAGGTTCAAAGTTACGAATTAGTATTAAGTCGCTAGTATCAAGTATTAAGATTTAAGAAAAGGAATGGATGAACTTTGTTTAAACGTATGGTAAGCTGGTCTTGATACCTCTACCTGATACTTCTTACTTGATATTCCTAAAAAAAGCCACCGTATCCACCCCATCTGCATAGTCCCATAACTTTGGCTTCTGACTTTCGCCCGGGTTTACCGCTTCAATCCCTAGTTTATCGCCTGACACTACACATTGAATCTGATCTGCCTTTTCGATGAGTTCCTTCTCCAGCATCCGCACGTCGTCATATTCCTGGTAATAGAGTACCGCAAGGGGAGAAGCTAGACGTTCATCCTCCTTTAGCAACAGGAATCCATTATCTAAATGTCTATCCAGATTTACAAGAAAAATTGATTTGTTATAATCGTAATTGTTATTGTATTTGTGATGATCGATAATGGGTTTAAAGCTCTCAATCCCTTCGAAAAAATGCTTGAAATCGTACCCGCGCGGAACATAGATCTTTGATACATTTCTGCAGCCAAGACCAAAGTAATCGAAAATGTCGTGGCCAAGTTTTGTTAGTTCATCGCTCGTTTCATTTCCATTCAGAATGGCTACGCTGTTACGATTCCTGCGGATGACGTGGGGGACCTTGCTGAAATAATATTCAAAGTACCGGGATGTGTTATCACTCCCTGTAGCGATCACTGCATCAAAATCAACCAAACGATCGATATATTCTATCTGTTTTTTAAAGCCCGGTTCTATTTCTGTTAATTTCTGAAGAATGTAAGGGATCAGCTTTATGTCCTGAGATGAAAGTTTGATCAGGGCTCTATTACCTGTTGCGAGGACACATAGGATATCGTGAAATCCAACAAGCGGAATGTTCCCGGCTAGAATAAGGCCCACTGAATATGGATCGTGTTGTACAGACTGTGCATCGTCTCCAATCCATTGCTCCAGATCCGCTTCGTTTAGCATTTCAGCAATTGCTTCCACGGCCTTCGCTGTACTCTCGGGGGTAAACCAGGCATTAAATTGCTTTGCAGAATGTATCAGCGCGATCAAATCTTGTTCGGGATTCTTTAAAATCGTCCCTAATTTCGCAAAAGCCTCCAATCGTTGTTTGGTTGTCAAAATCTCAGTCATCAAAAAAAATACTTCAAATAATGTTATATTTGTGTCGTTTTAAAACAATTACCCCCGATTGGGTGTAAAATTAACTTAACAAATAGAATTTTAGACAGAGATGGCAATTAAAATCACCGATGAGTGTATTAACTGCGGGGCATGTGAACCAGAATGCCCGAATAATGCAATTTATGATGCCGGGGCTGCATGGAGATTTTCAGATGGCACGGGACTGAGTGGAGTGATTGATTTTGGAGACGGTACTACCCTTGATGCAGGCGAAACTCAATCTGCAATTTCAGATGAAGTTTATTATATCGTTCCTGATAAATGTACAGAGTGTGTAGGATTTCACGATGAGCCTCAATGCGCGGCCGTATGTCCTGTAGATTGCTGTGTTGATGACGAAGACATCCGCGAAAGCCGTGAAGAGCTGCTTGCTAAAAAAACATGGCTTCACGCTGAGTAGAAGATATACTTTTAATGGAGAGGCGGGTACTTTATGAGTAGCCGCCTTTTTTGTGAGGGCTGAAGTCGGATGTCGGAAGTCTGATGCCGGAAGGATAAAGTGAAACGCAGTTATTGGATTTACACCGTGAGGTACGTTTAGCTCTGACCTCCGACCTCCGACCTCAAGCCTCCGGTTTCGGAATAATCAACACCGGGCATTTCGCTCGTTTCGCAACACTTGCCGACACACTTCCCGAAATAAAGTGATCCAGGCCCGTTCTTCCATGAGTTCCTAAAATGATCAAATCTGCTTTATATTCTTCTGATACAGCGAGAATTTCGTCCTGGGGACGACCAATCCGCATATAAGTTGTCATTTTCACGTCACCGTATTGATCTTCGATCCTTTTAAATAGACTCTTACTGGCTTCTTCCTGGACCTCCATCATTTCAGGGATCATTAACGGAGTTTCACTCAGCATTGGATCGGCGATAAACGGGGTATTTACAGGTATTTCATCGGCATGAACGAGAGCTACTGTTGAACCCATTTTTTTTGCCAGCATCATACCATACCGGATGGCCTGATCTGAATAAGGACTGTCTTCAACCGCGATTAAAATTCTACTTATTGTATCCTGGGTTTTCATAATATAATAACAAGTTTCACTAACTTATGTTTCCCTACTGCAAAGTGCAGCTTTCTCTTTAAAAGCAAAAGTTTGCAGATTCGCTGCCCTATCTTTTTATATTTGCTACTCGTTTACACTGATGTTCTTTATATATTTGGACCTTATTTACTCCAATTACGCTTACATCGGTTTGTTTGCATTATGAATCAGCAGTTTGGCGTCTGTAATCTTTGTCTGATACCATTACGGGCCGAACCCTCGGACCGAAGCGAAATGTCGTCCCAGTTATTATTCGGGGATCATTTCACCATACTGGAATCGGCAGATAAATGGCTGAGGATATTGACAGCGCATGACGAGTACGAGGGTTGGATTGACCGCAAGCAATTTGAAGAGATTGAGCATGCTGCATTTGTAGCTCTCCACGATCTGAATACAATCCTTGGCCTTTCAATTACTCATAGCGTAACAAAAACGTCAAGCAATGAAAAACTCAGTCTAATTGCGGGCTCTAATATTCCAAATACCCTCGACGGGTTTTTCTACCTAAGGGATACCAAATACAGGCTGGAAGGGGAAGCTGTAACTCCTGCAAAAGATAAGTTCAGAACTGGCGTGCCCAGTGTGGCCCTGTTCTACCTGAATGCGCCTTATTTGTGGGGAGGAAAGTCCGTTTTCGGTATTGACTGCTCTGGCCTAACACAAATGGTGTTCAGGCAGTTTGGGATAAAACTTAAACGCGATGCCTATCAGCAGGCTGAACAAGGCGAACTTGTAGGCTTTCTGCAAGAGTGCATAGCGGGGGACCTCGCCTTTTTTGATAATGAAGAGGGTAGGATCGTTCATGTTGGCATTATGCTCGATAATGAACGGATAATTCACGCGTCGGGCAGGGTTCGGATAGACGCAATTGATAATCAGGGAATTTATGCTACTGAATTGAAAAGGTATACACATAAGCTGAGGATTATAAAAAGACTTTAAGTTGTACCTACAATTCAAAACTTACATCCCAAACCTTTACCAGCTTATCATCGCCAACAGAGATTAACCTGTTCTCTGAATCCCAAATAATCTTATTTATAGAAAGGCGGTGCATTTCGTAGCCTTTATCAAAGCTCAGTGTTTTCTTAAGCTCAAAATTCTCTGAATTCCAGATCTTGATGCTTTTATCCCTGCTTGCTGTAGCGAAATAGGGGAGTTCGGGATGAAATGCAATGCTATAAATAGAGAAAAGGTGCGCTGCGATGTTCTGAGTGAGAGTATAGTCGGATGTGCTCCATACTTTCAGCTGAGCGTCCCTGCTACCGGACAGGAGAAATTTTCCATCAGGTGAGAATTGAAGGGAAGTAACGGGAAGGCTATGCTGATTAAGCTCTGCAATCAGGCTATAATCCTCAAGCCGGTATATCCTAACGTTATTATCCTTGCAGCCAAATGCCACTGTCTTTTCATCCGGACTAATACTAATAACACGGACGGTATCCGGGGAAACCTTGAAGTTATATAGCATTTTCATGCTCAGCAGATCCCAGACCGATACTGTTCCGTCCTCAGATGAAAGAAGCAGTTCGTTTTTGCTCACTACCGTTCTTATGTCAAAGACAGGAAGCTTATGGTGCTGCAGTACATGTGTTACTTTTTGTTCTGTAAAATCAAAGATGTCCACCTGACCATTTCTTTCCCCCGCTATTAGAAGAGGCTTGCCTATCGGGCAGTGCAGGGTATATACCGAAGAACGAACCGGGAACATGACCTTGATAAAGCTCATTGTCTTGAGGCTCCATTCCACCACACCTTTATCATTGCCTGCGGTAAAAAGGATTCCGGGTTTTTGGGAGTTTTCTGCTGTAAATATTGGATTTTGATGGCCAGAAAGAGTTCCCTTAAGCTTAATTTCGATCATAGCAGAGAGTATGGTTCTAACTCCGGATTTCAGTTTTCCACTTTCAGTTTTCCGTTTATTTAACAGGATGCCGGTCAGCCAGATTCTTTGCGATGGTTTCCAGACTTACACTCTTTTCTTTCATCAACACCAGCAAGTGGAAAACAAGATCAGAAGCTTCGTTTACAAAGTCATTTTCGGTTTCATTCAGGGCCGCAATAACCGTTTCCACACCTTCTTCACCTACTTTTTGGGCTATTTTATTCAAACCCTTCCCGCGAAGCTTATTTATGTATGAGCTCTCGACCGGGTTGGTATAACGGTCAGCGATGATATTTTCAAGCTCAAAAATAAAGTTTTGATTATATTCAGTGTTAAAGCAGCTTCTCGAACCTGTATGACAGGTTGGACCTTCGGGCTTAACCTTTATAAGCAGTGTATCATTATCGCAATCTTGCTTTATTGAAATAACATTCAGGAAATTTCCGCTCTCTTCTCCTTTTGTCCATAGACGGTTTTTAGTCCTTGAAAAAAAGGTTACTTTGTTCTCCGACGCAGTTTTTTGATATGCCTCGTCATTCATATATCCCAGCATCAGAACCTCAAGAGTTTTCTCATCCTGAATGATCACCGGAACAAGTCCATCACTTTTGTTAAAATCAATCTTCATAGGTAGTTGTTGGTTGTTGGTTGTTAGTTTTTAGGTTGGGTGGTCTAGACGCTTAGTCCGACAACCAACAACCAACAACTAACAACTGGTAACATTATATTCTTACCTCAATATTATGCCGTTTCAGCTCTTCTTTAAGATCCGGTATCAATATCTCACCGTAGTGAAAAACTGAAGCTGCTAATGCAGCGTCGACGTTTGTTTTATGAAACAGGTCTACAAAATGCTGCACATTGCCGGCACCTCCGGAAGCGATCAATGGAATTCCCAAGGTATCGTTGATCTTCTTTAATAAGCCGTTATCAAATCCTCCCTTAGTTCCGTCATGATCCATCGACGTAAGTAATATTTCTCCTGCTCCGCGTTCTTCTGCTTCTTTGATCCAGACCTCTGTTTCAATATCCGTTTTAATCCGACCACCGTTCAGATGGACATAGTTTTTACCGTCTATATATTTAGTGTCTATCGCCACCACCACAAACTGTTTCCCAAAGGCAAGCGCGAGTTCGTCGATAAAAGCCGGATTTCTGACCACTGATGAATTAACTGAGATCTTATCCGCGCCGGAGTTTAGCAGAATATCAGCATCAGCGATCTCATTTATTCCGCCACCAATAGTAAATGGAATATTTATTTGAGTAGCAACTGATTTTACCAGCTCTACAAGTGTTTTACGTTTTTCGTGAGTAGCTGTGATATCCAGGAATACTAGTTCATCAGCGCCTTGTTGTGAATATTGATAAGCAAGCTCTACCGGGTCTCCAGCATCGCGCAAAGCTACAAAATTGACACCCTTAACCGTACGGCCGTCTTTTACATCAAGGCAGGGAATTATTCTTTTGGCCAGGCTCGTGTATGTTACAAGATTTCCTGAAAAGGCATGGGTTGTTTGGCTAGTCAAAGCAGAGATCAATTAAAAGCTGATCAAGGCTTTTAGGTTCCAATCTTTTATTTCTTCAATGGTAATGCGTTTTTCGTAAATCGCTTTTCCAACAACACAAGATTCTACTTTTATCTCCTGAAGTTTTTCAATATCGTCCATTGAACTGATACCACCCGACGCAATGAGCTTAATAAAAGGAGAATGCTCCAGAAGCTTCTTATACAGATCAACTCCGACACCGCCCAGCTTCCCGTCCTTGTCGATATCCGTACAAAGGAACCTGAAGAAACCAAGGTGGAGGCATTTGTCAACATAATCCATCATCTTTATGGGAGAGCTTTCCATCCAGCCCGAATACTTGATGACTTCATCCAGCACATCTATAGCTACGACTATTTGATCCTGGGATTTGTATTTTCCGCAAATCTCCGTACTGAGCTCTGGAAGAAATTCTGCATTGGTAAGCGCCTGTGTGCCAACAATAATCCTGTGTATACCCGAATCGATCAGCTCTTTTACCTTGTCGATACTTCGAACGCCACCGCCATACTGGACTTTGATGTCTGTTTTATTGATGATCTCAAACAGAAATTTCTGATTGCTGAAGTCACCTTTTGCGCCGTTTAAATCGATGATATGTATGAATTCTGTGCCGTTTGACTGATACTTCTCGATCATTTCCTCGAGGGTAACATCATAAAAAGTAGCTTGCTCGTAATCTCCTTCGCGGAGGCGGACAACCTTTCCGTTTAAAATATCAATGGCTGGGATTATATACATGTGATTATGTTAGTTGTGAGAAATTCTTCAATAATTGTTCGCCGGCCAGACCGGATTTTTCAGGGTGAAACTGCACGCCATAAAAGTTATCTTTTTGAATAACCGCAGAAAATTTTATTCCGTATTCTGCCAAAGCGATCGTAAATTTAGAATTAAATTCTATAAAATAAGAGT
>NZ_JBBJNI010000097.1:0-3166 GCF_037719425.1 Daejeonella sp.
TGCACCTGATAAAAGTGCGTATGCTACATTGCGTATACTGCTTTCAAGGCTGGAGTTCGGTTTGGCCGCCGGGCCAGTTCCCTGTATCCACTGGCGCTGCAGGTCGGCGGGTATTACCGAGCCTTCGAACTTGCCGTCGCGGGCATCCTGCACCTTTATGTTTGTACGGGGTATCAGACTTTCCGAATCGTAAAAACTTATTCTTGTATTGTTCTTCTGACGTTCAGATCTCCGCTGGATCCTTTTGCTCATCAGTTCCTTTACATCTTTATTGAAATGTGCCATCGCCGATAAGGCACTAAGCGCCTCAGCGGTATACACATCAGTGTACTCTTCCCGCAAATTATCGCGGATAATAATACTAAGGTTTTTCATTAATAGGATATTATTTAATCAGGAAAATAGTCATACTCAATGGGCCATGTGCACCCAGCACCAATGCTTGTTCAATATCGGCTGTTTTTGACGGGCCGCCAATGAAGCCCCCAAAGCCGTAATCTTCTGAAGCGATCTTTTCAAAAGCATCATGCATAGTAGAAACAATACTTTCTTCAGTGACCACCACCGCAAGATGCTGGCAGATATAAGGAATAATCCGCTGCCCCATAACACTCTCAGTTAACCAAACCGCTCCGTTTTCAGCAACGGCAAACCGGGCAGCAATAACAGCCAGCTCCACATCCTCAAAGGTATGGGGATCAACTTCAGCGGTAATGAGTTCCGCTGTATCACTTAATTCGGGCAAAGTTGTCACCAAACGTTTAGATGTATCGAAATGCTCCGATAGAAGCGGTTTGATATGATCTAGGTGACTTACCGAAATCACCTGTCCCCCTATACCGGTAAATACATCGGTGTATTTGGCTGCAATATCCGGTTCAACAACTTTAAACATGGAAATATCAGGTAAGGGCGATAGCGGCGGTTGGTTTTTCTGTACTGCCGCCAGTATTGTTTCTCTGCTGCTCATCAGGATCTGTTTCTGTCTTTAATATTATGCTTATACCATTCGCCGAACGATTGCTTCGGGCTGTCCGGCATATCACGCTGCTTGTACCACGGATTAAACTTATTGTTAAGAGCAAAAGGTGCGTGATTCAATATCCAGCGGCCCGTCTTCCCTGCTGTGTGATACATCTCCGGAGATGATAAAGTAAATGACATAGCTTTCATGCTTAATGTCTTGCGATTAGCAACATAACCCTCCTTGACAATCACCTGCCGCCATTTATACAGCTGCTCGTGGATTGGTATTTTAACCGGACAAACATTCGAGCAGGATCCGCAAAGAGTAGATGCAAATGGCAGATCCGCATGCTGCTGCATATCAAGATTAGGTGCCAGGATTGCTCCTATCGGGCCGGATATGGTGTTATGATAACTTAATCCACCGCTTTTGCGATATACCGGGCAGGTGTTCATACAACCACCGCACTTAATGCATTTCAAAGAATCGCGGAAATCCGGTCTGGCCATCAGGGCGCTTCTGCCCTTATCGACCAGGATCAAATGCATCTCTTGTCCGGGACGAGGTTTCTTAAAATGGCTTGAATATATTGTAATCGGTTGGCCGATTGCACTCCGCGCCAGCAGCCTCAGGAATACTCCCAAATGTTTCCTTTCGGGGATGAGTTTCTCAAGCCCCATAGACGCTATTTGTACTTCCGAAAGATGTGCTCCCATGTCCGCATTACCCTCGTTTGTACAAACAACATATTCCCCGGTTTCCGCAACAGCGAAATTAACGCCTGTCAGGGCCGCTCTTCTGGTCAGAAATACATTTCTCAAATGCTTTCTTGCTACACGTGTTAATAATGTTGGGTCAGACAGTCCCTTTTCAGTTCCCAGATGTTCGTGAAACAGCTCGCCTATCTCTTCTTTCTTTTTGTGGATACAAGGCAATACAATATGGCTTGGCGGCTCATTATCGATCTGCTGAATATATTCCCCCAGGTCTGAATTTATTACGTCGATCCCTCGTTCATGAAGGTATTCATTCAGTCCGCACTCTTCGGTGAGCATAGATTTACTCTTGACCATCTGAGTGATCTCTTTGGCCTTTAATATAGAGTAGACGATCTGGTTATGCTCCTCAGCATCTGAAGCCCAGTATACCTTAACGCCGTTCTTTCTTAAGTTCTCTTCAAACTGGACCAGGTAATCATGAAGATTAGATATTACATTGCTTTTGATCGCCGAAGCCGCTTCCCGCAGTTCTTCCCACTGCGGTGTTTGGTTTGCCGAGCGATCGCGCTTTTGCCTGATCCACCACAGAGCGCCGTCATGCCAGTCGACACGTTCCTCGTCCCTGTTAAATTGTTCCGCTAAGGTTGCGTGGTCTGCCGTACTTTTCATATTGCGGGGATCGAGCTATTTAATATTTCTGCGATGTGGATGATCTTCACGTCGCTTTTATTTCTTTGGAGTATGCCCTCTAAATGCATCAGGCAGGAAAGATCGGGGGAGGTTATATATTCAGCTCCGTTTTTGGTATGGTCCGTGATCCGGTCTTTGCCCATCTTCACCGATACAGATTCTTCAGCGATACAGAATAAGCCGCCGAAGCCACAGCATTCGTCCTTCCGGTCGAGTGTGATCATTTCCAATCCCTGAACCATATTCAGCAAATGCTGCGGTTTGGAGAAGTCGGGAGCTACAAGCTCGCTCATCTGTGCAAGGTGCAATCCGCGCAGCCCATGACAGCTCTGATGCATTCCAACTTTGTGCGGGAAATGAGCATCGAGTTTCTTTACCTTAAGAACATCGGTTAGGAATTCAACGAGTTCATAGATCTTGCCTCTGATCGTTGTAGCAGCGTCCTCATGTGCTTGCGAATGAAGGTGGTCTTTAATATGGAGCACACAGCTCGCTGATGGTGCAACGATGTAGTCGAAGCCGGAGAAGTTTTCGATAAAAAGATCATTGCACGATTGAGTCATATGCTCGAATCCGGAATTGGCCATTGGCTGTCCGCAGCAGGTTTGCTTAGCCGGATAGGTTACGTCGACTGCAAGTTTTTGCAGGAGTTCTAAAGTAGCTATTGCTGCGGCTGGATATAGTTGGTTAACGTAACACGGAATAAAAAGAGCAACTCTCATAAATTTTCACAGTAATACCTGCATTTAAAACCTGCACAAAGGCGCATATAAACTTTCAACAAATTAGT
>NZ_JBBJNI010000097.1:3176-15686 GCF_037719425.1 Daejeonella sp.
CAATTTTTTTCTTGGTAGCCATTTTAATCTCCTTTTATTTTTGATAAAGAAAGAATATTAATTACGCTCATTCAACCACGTAACAGAAATGTGGTTCGAAGCCAGTCATTCTCAACAATAGAGACCTCCTATATGCTCCGAAGCTTTTCACTTTTAATCCTTTGTATACTCGGTATTACTCAGCTCCTCTTTGCTCAAAATGCGAAGACCGCCGGCATTCATACCGAAACAGTCAAATTTAAGGGACTCGACCGTAAATACATGTATTACATCCCGCAAGGTTATGATGAGAAAGTGAAGCTGCCTGTGGTCTTCTTCCTGCACGGGATGGGCGCTAGCGCGCAGATAGGTGTAAACGTATTAGGCCCGCAGTTTCACGCCCGCGCTGAACGCGATAAAGCCATTGTAGTATACCCCGATGCTACGGCAAAACACTGGAACGATAAATTAGGTGGCAGCTATCCTTTAACTGATAGCGTAGATGATGTTGGTTATATCACTTCGCTTATCGATCTTTTCATAAAGGATTTTAAAGGCGACCCGTCACGTATATATGTGTCCGGGAGCTCAAACGGTGGCATGATGACTTATCGCTTAAGCGTTGACATTCCGGAAAAGATAGCGGCAATAGCCCCCTTCGTCTCTTCCATCAGTAATCAGGTCGCTGAGCAGTTCCCGAAAGCGAAACCCATTCCCATCATTATTACCAGCGGTGCAGCCGACACAGTTATCAAATGGAGCGGTGGCCCTTTCCGTTCAACACCTACGGCTCGCTTTCTATCCGGCGATGAGAACGTTGCCTACTGGGTTAAGCGTAATGGCATAAGTAAGAAAGCAAAGATCACCACCCTGCCTGATGTAGAACCTGGCGATAAGTCAACTGTCGAGATCCAGGAATACAAAGGCAAGAATGATGTGGTCCTCTATAAGATCATCAATGGCTATCACCAGCACCCTACATTAAGAGAACCCGGCAAACCATTGGTTTCCGGTAAGAATATGGATTATAACTCTTTCGAGCGGGTGTGGGATTTTATGATCCGTTATAAAAAGTAGGAGACATTATAGTCCCTGATCAGGCTGAACGAAAATAAACAATAAAAGCATCCAGTTTTTGTAGATTTGTGGTGATGACACTGGT
Organism: Daejeonella sp.; assembly: GCF_037719425.1. Taxonomy (GTDB): domain Bacteria; phylum Bacteroidota; class Bacteroidia; order Sphingobacteriales; family Sphingobacteriaceae; genus Daejeonella. The sequence goes on from NZ_JBBJNI010000097.1 coordinate 4,318, forward strand.
TGAAAAACATAATGCAACAATAATAAAGCTTTGTAAAATGCACAAAGTGAAAACTTTGTATGCTTTCGGATCTGTACTCACTGATAGGTTCAATAGTAAAAGTGATATTGATCTCATTGTTGACTTTCACTATGTCGATGTTTTGGACTACGCAGATAATTATTTTGATCTGAAATTTGCCCTTCAAGATATACTCAAAAGATCAATCGATCTTCTTGAGGAGAATGCTATAAAAAACCCCTTCTTCCGAATGGCTATAATGAATCATAGACAATTGATTTATGGATAATGATATCAAAGCTTGGCTTTATGATATTCTGAACGGAATAAATGAAATCGAAAGCTTTTTTATCGACGTTCCTAAAGTCTTTACCAATTACCAACAAGACCTCAAGACTAAGCGTGCGGTTGAGCGAAATATAGAAATCATTGGGGAGGCAATGAGTAGAATTTTGAAACAGCATAACGCTCCTGAGATATCAAATTCGAGAAAACTAGTTGACGTAAGAAATAGAATCATCCACGGGTATGATCCTGTGTCCGACGAAGTCATCTGGGGTATTGTGATGAAACATTTGCCTCTATTACGTCAGGAAGTTGAAGAGTTATTAGGCGAATAAAACAAGAGTTAACTCCCAATCATTCGTAAATTGCAATTCGTAATTCGTAATTTTTAATACGTAATTGGTTTCATGCGCGATATCACAAGTAAACAGGTCACACTCCGCACTGCAAGAGCAGTAGGCATTATATTTTGTTCAGCAAACTCGATAGAACTTATTAATTCAGGCTCACTGCCTAAAGGAAATCTGTTTGATGTGGCCCGTGCTGCCGGATTCCTGGGCGCTAAGCTTACACCTCAGCTCCTTCCCCATTGCCACCCCGTAACAATCGATGCGATGGACTTTACATTTGAGTTCATTAGCCCGGAGATTCATTCGGAATTATTCAGCGCGGATGTTCTGAGTCGCACCGGGATTGTTATTAGTGGCGAAGCAAAATCTATTGGCCGTACAGGCATCGAGATGGAAACCCTTACCGCTGTATCGGTTGCCGCACTGGAGATCTATGATATGTTAAAGCCGGTTGATACCGCATTGGAAATCGGCCATATTAAGTTGCTGGAAAAGAAAGGTGGCAAAAGTGACCGTAACCGCTTTACAGAAAGCACCCCTACCTGCGCTGTGTTAGTCTGCTCTGATTCAACAGCTAATGGAACACGTGAAGATAAAAGCGGAAAGCTGGTTAAAGCCATGCTGGAGAACGTAAAGGCTACCGTGTTACACTACAAAGTCCTTCCTGACGATAAAGATGCAATCCAGGCACAGATCAAAGAATGGGTTAAGGACGACGTCCAATTCATATTCACTACCGGGGGGACTGGTCTTGGCCCGAGAGACAATACCACTAATGCTGTCCGCGAGATCCTGGAACGAGATGCCGATGGAATAACCGAGGCTATGCGCAGCTTCGGTCAAATGCGTACGCCGATGGCAATGATGAGCCGGTCTATTGCAGGAACAATTGCAAATACGTTGATAGTTACTCTTCCGGGAAGCACAAATGGCGCACGAGAGTCACTTGAGGCTATTCTGCCGGGAGTTTTCCATGCAAGGAAGATGATGGAGGGCGGCTCTCATTAAGTTGAGAGTTGAAAGTGGACAGTTGAAAGTGAGCTAAACGCTGTGTTAGAACGGCAGTATTAATTTGAGATCTAATGGTTAGGCTTTAGGTGTAGTGAAGTAAGCACCATCCTACGCTCATCCTACGTTCATCCTACGCTCATCCTACGCTCGAGATATAGCGATCTCTGCAGTAAAGGCTGGTCAAGTTGTGGACATTGACTATTTTACATTGGGACTGGAATATTAAATTTTGCAGGCATACTTCCCTATTAACTCCTTTTAACATTTCCACTCAATTACCATAATACTGGTTTCTTCATCATATCACTTGCCTAATACTTCGGGCTTCGGGCCTCTTGATGATATGCGAAAATCACCTTTGGGATCGGTGAAAAAATCACCATCAATTTTCACCTAGTATTTTCCGTCGTTCACCGAAAAGATCTCGCCATTCGCCTAATTGCTGTATGTCAGGGGCATCTTACGATATACTTTTGATCAACGAAACAAACCAGAAAACAATACCTGCCTACCGGCGGGCAGATTTAAACAAAAGACACGAACATTAAACTTAAAACTCAAACATTATGAAAACTCTAAAAACAATCGCCGCAACATTATTAATCGCTTTCTCCTTTTCATCTTTCGCTGCAGATGGTACCGCTAAAGAAAAACTCGAAATGAACTACGCTTTGAAAACTTACATCGCAGCAGTAACTGAGGGAAGAATCGCACCTCTGCCGGAAGTACTTGACAAAGAGGTAAAGTTTACTTCTACCAGAGGCGAAAAGATTATTAGTCACAACAAAATTCAAATGCTTAATACATTAAAAGTCAGCGAAAACGTAAAGCAAAATTGCTCTACAAGCTTTAGTGTGGTAGAAGGAACTCCAACATTCAGTGTTGTAAAGGTTACTATGAAATACGATAACTTTTCAAGAGTAAGCTACCTGAACCTGGCAAATACCGGTAACGGCTGGAAAATCACAAGTGTTTCCACTTCCTTTATATAATTTTAGTTTAGTTGATTGAAAGCCTGTCCCAATTTCGGGGCGGGCTTGTTTAGTTTACAATAAACAACAAGTATATCAACAGGCTAGTGAGATAGAGCCCGGAAGTGAGAAACTTTTAATTATATAACTGAGAGACAATTTTTGGAAAGCAGTACCTGTGGTCCTTTGGCCCGGCTAGCCGGGTTCTTCGCAGTAGTTTTGGCTTCAACTTTCAGGTTATAAAATCTATTTCTTCAGCCAAAAGCTACTTGCTGCGCCCCCGTTTATCTTACTCAGGTCTGAATTCTGTCGGGATGTACAGTTGCCGGCTCGGGACGATTTTGTTAATTTGGAAAAAGAATCGGACCATAGTGTTCACCACAATCATAGAATCTTCTTTAAAACAGGCCAGGTCTTCTCCGCTATTATCCGGTAACCTTCAGCTGAAGGATGCAAGCCATCTTTCATATTAAGATGTGCCAGGCCAGCTACACCTTCCAGGAAGAAAGGGACAAACACCATGTCATGGGATTCGGCCAGCCTCCGAAAGATTGCCCGGAATTCTGCAGCAAAAGCTCCGGGAATAAAAGATGGGATCTCCATGCCCATCAAAGCAAGTTTCACCTCAGGATATTTAGCTTTCACCTTTTTAACAATTAAATCAAGATTAGCGAAGGTGCGCGATGGTGGTATTCCTCTTAGGATGTCATTTATCCCCAACTCCAGGATAAACACTTTTACCGGCTGGCTCAGCCAATAATCTAACCGGGCAAGGCCGCCGGAGGAGGTATCGCCGCTAAGACCGGCATTTATGATTATGTAGTCCAGTTCTGCTGCTTTTATCTTCTGCCCTATCAGAGCTGGAAATGATTCATCATGCACATTACCTAAACCATAACCAGCAGTTAAGCTATCACCGAAAAAGAGAATATTGTTCATGAAAGGAGAAAGGAGAATTAGAGTGGATTGTTTGGAAATACAACCGTTAATTATTAATCATCGGCATTAAACTGCCGTCCTTGTTTCTCAAGTCAACCCCACCTTCATACACGGACTTCAAATTCACCAAATAAAACGCCCATCCATTTGAGCAGCCAAGCCGGATGAACTTCTTCGAATCATCATCCGTAGGGATATTATGATGTTTAAGGTCTATGATGGTGTAACCCTGCTCTTCACTTAATTTAATATCCACCAAACATTCCCCTTCGAACGTGAACTGCAAAAAGTCTTTTCCGTTTGCTTCTGTAATCTTCCCTTTCATTGGGTCTTCATACAGGTACCAAAGCCATTCGTAAGTATAACCGGCGACTGCATTTAAATCAGGATCTATGACTTTATCAGAGCTACGAAAAGCTGCCTTTTCCAGGAACCACTTCTCCAGTTCAGCAGCTTTTGTACAGGCATTATAAATCTCATTAATACTTGCTTTAATCGCAATCTTCTTCGTAAAAGAAGTCCAGTCGAAATCTTTCATTGTATTTAATCCTTAACTATCAATTCCTTCTTGTCTCTACTGCCAAATTGAAAAAAATCCCCGTAGTCCTTTTATTGCAGCATTGAACGTCGATAAAGCTAGCGATTAATAACTATTTTCGATAATTGTAACCTTTGCGATTCCATTGGTATCCTATGAGTAAATAATCACATGAATCATATAACCATGAATCCATTACTCTACATTGATCCACAGGCTGCTACGTTTGTGCTCAGTGGTATCCTGCTAATCTGTATCTTCATTTCGGGGATATTTTATTTTAAAGCGAAACATAATGAGAAATTACTTCTCATCGAAAAGGGCCTCACCGATAATCAGGTGATAAAGCCTAAGGGCAATTCACTCCTTAAGATCGGAATCATTATTATTGGCCTAAGTATCGGCCTGGTAATCATTTCTGCCTTGAACGGTATCTCAGCAGACATGGCCGACGGAATTGAGGTAGCCATAATGGGTATTTCGGGAGGTGTGGCTATGGTAGCGGCCAACCGCGTAGATAAGAAAAGCTAAAAGCCCCGCATGGACGATATTTACATCGAAAAAGTCCGCAGCGGAGATCGCGAAGCCTTCAGGTATTTTCTTAAAGAGTACAAAGACATGGCATTTTCAGTCGCTATGTCTGTTGTTAAAGATGAATTTATCGCTCAGGAGCTGGTTCAGGATTCATTCGTTAAAGCTTTCAATGGCCTGGCATCCTTTAAGAAGCAGTCTAAATTCAGCACCTGGTTCTACCGGATAGTGGTTAACGAAGCACTCACACGCTTAAAGAAATTAAAGCGCGAGATCGTTTCGTTCAATGCTGACTATGACAATGAAATTGCGGATGAATCGGTATTGGAATCATTAAAGCATGAAGAACAGGTGTACCTGATCAATGAAGCATTAAAAAAGCTTCCGTCTAATGAGAGCCTTGCCCTGCGCTTGTTTTATCTGCAGGAGGAAAGTATAAAAGAGGTGTGTGAAATAACTGGATGGTCAGAATCAAGCACCAAAGTATTGCTGCATCGCGGCAGAAAGAATATGTTTATTGTCCTCAGCAAGTTAATGAGGACAGAATTTAATTATTGAATAATGGAGGGGACACAAGACAAATTTTCGAGTTTAATGCGGAAGGGCAAATTGGAGATGCCATTCGCTGACTTTGAAGACAATACAATGAGACGAATACAAGCTGAGCTGAAGTACAAGGTATCAATCCGGCGTAACTTCAGGATCTCCTTTATTTTCTTTGTTTTGGGCACAGGTTTCGGGCTGATAATTAACAGCATATTGTCAAATGCAGACGAGTTTATTCTGGGTTTAGCACCGGAGACTGTACTTATGGCATTTCAGCTAATTTTTGTGCTAGTCGTACTTACCCAGTCGGAAAATATTTACAGGCTGTTTTTGAAATTAAAAGAGTAAGAAGAATGTTTACACTTCTTCTTGTCCTTCGTTTATATAAACGAGATGAGTGATGAATACCATATAGTATGTTATTATCTTTAATTTCTTTCTTTCATGTATGCAGCTATCATCTTCTCATTAGAATCATCACTTTTTGATAGTGTTTGAATTATCTTTTCCTGCTCTGATGAGCTCCTGTTCTGACTTGGTTTCTTTTTACCCTGAAGATCACTAACCTCAATCTCAAAAGCAACAATCCCATTAAGCATTTTCGATTTAAACTCGTCCGGAAATGTATCCCACTGTTGCCTGTAAGACAGTTCAAAATTATTGATCGTTGAATTTATAACTTCCATCGCTTTTAAGGGCTCCATCAGTAACTTGCCAGTTCCATAAGCGTGTATGGAAATATAATTCCATGTCGGCACATTCAATTCCTTATCATAATTGCTTGTAGAGATATAAGCATGCGGCTCGCTGAAGATTACCAGTATTTTATTGCTTTCCAGATCCTTCCACTGATCATTGGCTTTCGCAAAGTGCGAGGTGAGCACTACCTTATCCTCCCGGACAGCAACTAAAAAAGGCAAATGCGTAGCTACAGGAACATCCTCTTTGATACTTATGATCGTAGCAAAGCTGAAGCGTTGCATAAACGAAACTAGTTCGTCCCTGTCTGTAGTTAAATTAAATTTTGGGATATACATGAGAATAAGCTACAAGACAAATATAATATTCTAAGTATAGATATTTGTCTGTTAACACTCTCTGAAATGCGTGAAGTCTATAAGAACTTGCTTAAACGCTGGCAGCGATCCTGCTGGTACTTCTGTACACAAAGTTGTTATATATATGCCTTCTCGCAAAACGGCCTGGTGAGTCTGCATTGATCAGCTTAACATAAACAGCCTTCGGAACATCAAAGTATTCGTAAACGCTGCCATCAGTAAAGCTTACTTTAAGAACCTGCGACTGGTAGTCAAAATCCAGGATCATAGAAGTTGTTGTAGTTATAGTATACTCAGCAAACGACTGATTCCGTGTTTCCGGTGCAATACTTACCAAAAAGTGATAAGCTTCGATTATCGTCTTGCTTTTCTCTTCAGCTTCCTCTCTGGCTTCAATCGATTCAGTAAATTTATCAGGATGCCAGGTCTTCATCAGCGTTCTGTACACTGATTTAAGGGTTTGCAGGTCTGCATTTTTATCTACTTCCAGAAGCTTCCGGTAGTCAACTATCTTTTTCATGTGTATGCTTTTAATATGAAAGCACTACACCTTCAAAATAATTTTGCAAAGTTAGGTAAAAGAATCCAAATGTGGCCCTGACTTGCGAAGTTTAATAGCCGACAAGCAGGGAACTTCGCCAGTCTGGCCTTAGTAACAGACTGACGAAGTCACCGGCATAACGGAAAATAGACTTCGTAAGTCAATTTACGGGCACCAAATCCGTATACCAAAATCCTGATTTCTCGTCAGACACCTTGATGTCTGATATACAGCTATCGTCAGCATCTTTAGGTGCTTTAAATTCTTTAAAGATCTTCTCCCCGACTTCAATTCTTATTGGGTATTTGAATATCGGTCCGTCAAATACAAACGTATGAAATTCGCCATTTTCACCACATACATCAATATTTTCAGGGAATGTTGAAATAAGCTCTGTTGTAATTTCCTTACCCGAAAAATCTTCCAGGTAGTGCTGGGTGCAAACGATCATAGTACGAAAGCCCAGATCAAGAAATTCATGAATAAGGTCGGAGGTATCCTTTTTCCATAAGGGGAAGATTGCTTTTAATCCAACCTCGGCTAAGCGTCCTTCGCGATATTTTCTTAAGTCCTCCAGGAAAATATCTCCAAAAATGGAATGTGTAATACCTTCATCTTTGAATTTTTGAAGGTGTTTCGCCATCGCCTCATCATACTCTTTCATACCTGGCATTTCAGGAAGCCGGATCTGATAAAGTGGAATACCAATTGATTCAGCCTGGCTGATCAGCAGTTCCTCACGCACCCCGTGCATTGAGATCCGGTTAGCACTGTCGTTTACAGTAGTAACCAAATATCTGATCTCAAGCTCAGGATTACTCAGGCAGTGATAAAGTGCAAGCGAGCTATCCTTCCCGCCACTCCAGTTAAAAATGCAAGCTTTCTTATTCTCCTTAGTAATCATATATCATTAGAATTATCAGGCTTATTAACCAGGTCGGCTAGCCTTTTAGGAGCTACTTCGCAGTATGCCATCGTCAAAATATCAGCAAGCATATCTTTTCTAACCTTTCCCAGGTCAACCAGGGTCCAGCCCATTTTCCCCCACTTATTAGGGACAGGATGGATGACATCCTTGTCGAATGCAGAAAAAACGTCCTGATCTATCTCTGATAGCTTAACGCATATCCTGTTCTCCTTTAAATTTAGAGTGGCAAATATCTTTTTAGCCACCCTAAAAGAAGGTTTCTCAAAATGAGGAGCCTCGTTGGTCTCCGGAAAAGAAAGGGCCAGCTCACGACAAGTCTCTTCTTTTACCATTACTTTTTTCTTAAAAGCAAGGTAAGAATTCGCGGAATGGCAGAGCTATCATTATCATCAAAGTATTCATTCAGTTTAACGATGCTAAACCCGTTTTCAGTTGCAGCATTAACGAAATCTGAGATATGATGATTAAAACACGGGACTATCTGTTGTCCGCTTTCGGTATCAAACCTTGCCTTACTGCCTGAATATTGTTTAAACGGATGGAGTTCGCCTACATAAACATATCCGCCGGCGACTGTATGAGCCGCCGCTTTTCTGAAAACATCATTGATATCTTCAATATGTTCCAGCATCAGGCTGAAGGTTATCAGATCAAATGCACCTTCTGCAAAACTCCAGGCTTTTGTAATATCAGCCTGATGAAAAGTCAGCCGATCAGACTTGATTTTCGCTTTTGCCTTGTGAAGCATTGCTTCAGAAAGGTCAATACAGGTTACTTCCTCAGCCTTTGTAATAAGCCATTCAGTATTTTTCCCTGTTCCACTGCCAACTTCAAGACATCTTTTAAAGACGATGCCAGTAAGGACTTCTCTGATAGCTGTTGCTTCAAGATCTCGTGTCTTATTTATGTTTGTGTCATATATCTCCGACCAGATGTCGTAAGCTTCCTGAGTATTCATCCTATTATCATTAAGTCCCCCTAACGTGCTGCGTTGTTTCGTTAAAAACAATGGCTATTGTATAGAAGTGGTCAAATGTAATAATTCACTAACTTAATTTGATGGACTTGACATAAAATGATAGCGTTTAAGAGATGTTGTTTCGGAAGTCATAAAAAAGTTGCAATCTGAGAACGTTGCGTTTGACGGCCCTGAAGAAAGTCATTTAGGGATGCTTTCTGTACGTTTTACGGATACCGACGGCAATGGAATACGTATGAATCAGGCCGGAAATGATTTACCCATGTGGCTGGAGGTATAATATATTGTAAGTCAGGATTATAAATTAATTATATTTGGTATAAGCGGGTCGCCGACCCGGAAATTCATCACATTAGCATTCCTAACATGAAGAAAAACTATTTTATCCTTGGGGCAGCCATCACCGCTATCGGCCTTACCGCTGCCATGGGCCGTTCGGACAATGCTTTGAGTGGCTTTACGAAAGGTACACCTGTAATCAAATCCGTAAGCTCGCTTACGTTCGGTCCTGAAGGAGTTTTATTTATTGGTGATTCTCAGGGCGCCACTGTATTTGCTATTGATACCAGGGATTCGAAGCGAAATGCCCGGGCGGAGGCCGCAGACATACAGAACATTGATCAGAAAATAGCGGCTTCGCTGGGTACAACCCCTGAAAATGTCACTATTACAGATATGGCTGTGAATCCCCTGTCTAAAAAGATCTATTTTGCCGTGCAGAATAGTGATGGAACACCACTTATTCTTCGTCTTGAAAATGGCAAACTTCAATCTCTACCGCTAAAAAATGTTTCTTATTCTACACTTGCACTCAACAATGTACCAGCTCCGGACGCTAAAGACCAACGAGGAAGATCAATGCGTGTTGCCGCGATCTCTGACATCGCATACGCGGATGGAAAACTGATGTTAAGCGGGATTTCGAACCAGGAATTTGCATCAACATTTCGCAGTATCCCTTATCCGTTTAACACTCAACAGGAATCATCATCTCTTGAGATTTATCATGCTGCACATGGCAGATATGAAACCAATGCACCAATACGCACATTTACTACTTCCACCATCAATGGCAAGAATTATTTAATTGCCAGTTATACCTGTACTCCGCTGGTAGTTTTTGCGCTTGATGATCTTAAGCCTGGTACCCACGTTAAAGGCCGTACAGTTGCTGAAATGGGCAATGGCAATACTCCTGCTGATATACTAACGCTTAACAGCGGTGGTGAAAAATATCTGCTCATGGCAAATTCAAGCCGCCCTGCAGCAAAATTAAAACATAAAGATATTGAGTCGTTTCAAGGCTCCCTGACTGAAAAAGCTACTTCTACTTATGCAGGAGTTCCATTTGAAGTTTCGGCCCGTAAGAATGTCACTCAAATGGACAAACTTGATGATGGACGCGTTGTCCTCATCCAAAAAAGTCCTGCCGGCAGTACAGACCTTCTGACTATTAATGGAAAAGATCTATAAGCTTATAACATTGTCGAAAACCAGGTTATACATTTTGTGTAACCTGGTTTTTTTTGTGACCGTATTCTCAAGCTGCAGCGATCAGAGACGCCCGGCGGAAATTACCGTGATAAAGAAAGAAGGCCGATCGGTTGCCATATTTATTCCTTCAGACTTAGTTAAAGGCATAAATGAAGATAATCTTGATGAAGAGATCTTTATAAGGATAGCCGGTAAACCGGAGAATATATTGGGAGAATACACGCAGAATGATGGCGGGATTCTTTTCACACCGTTAATCGAATTGACACCAGGGACGGATTACCAGATCATTTTCCAAGGCCGTTTATTATCTGGCCTTTCCATTCCCGGACGAACTAATGTTGGTGATGTCACTTTGCTAGCAGTTTATCCATCGGCAGACACTTTACCAGAGAATCTTTTGAAGGTCTATCTAAATTTTTCTAAACCCGTGCGTCAGGGAGTCTCAGAAAGGTATTTAACTATGTTGGACGGGAAGGGTGATACCCTTAAGGATATCTTTCTAAATCTTAATACCGAATTGTGGGACGAAGAGGGCAAACAGCTAACTATATGGCTGGATCCTGGACGTATTAAGAGAGGCCTTCAGCCAAATGAAAAAGAAGGTAACCCTTTGCAATCCGGGAGTACTTACACTCTTGTTATATCACCGGAATGGACAGATCTGCGAGGCGCGGCGCTTGACAAGCAGCACTCCAAAAAATTCTTCACTGGGAGAAAAGACACTCAGTCACCCAACCCCTCGACCTGGAAAATGAATCTTCCGGTGTCGGGATCCAGACAAGCTCTTTCAATTTCGTTCAACGAATCGCTGGACCATTCACTACTTTTTAACACCATCACGATTATTCGCCGCGCCGGAAGGCCTTTAAATGGAAAAGTATCTGTGGGGGCCAATGAAAGGTCGTTGTTGTTTTATCCGGAAACACCATGGGCCGCCGGGATATACTATCTGAAAATAGATTCCAGACTCGAAGATCTGGCTGGGAATAACCTGAATCGAATATTTGATCGGGATCTTTTGAACGATAAGCCGGCAGGCAAGAATGAATTCCACACAAAGCAATTCATCATTAACTAACCGGCTGCAGTGAGACATTTAGAAGTCAAAAATATCGTCTAAAAAGGATTTTTTCTTTTTATGAGGGTTTTCACGATAGTAATTATCATCGTGTTTGTTGTACTCGTATTTTCTGGT
>NZ_JBBJNI010000098.1:0-15499 GCF_037719425.1 Daejeonella sp.
AAAGTAACGTATCTGCACAAACAAGATTAGACAGCATAATGCCCGTAAGGGGCTTTTCTATCGCTGCGCCTAAGGCTGAAACCCTTGATGAATTTGTAAAGTTCATTGAAGAAGAGCTGGCACCGCGGAAGGTGAATACCCTGCTGCTGAGAGTTGACTACCGTTACAGATACCAAAGCCAGCCGGAACTGAGGGATAGCGCCACGATAACCAGGCGCCAGGCCAAGGAGATTGTTAAGGTTTGCAAGAAATATAACATCAAGATCGTTCCTCATATTAATCTTCTGGGGCATCAATCGGGCAGGGACAAGGTTAATACCCTGCTGCGGGTCTATCCGCAATTCGATGAAACGCCGGAAGTTAAAATGGCAGATGCTTTCGAGAAGCTCCGTTCTACGGGCCAGTATCTGAAAGGCTATTGCCCGCTTCATCCTGACCTGCATAAAATAATATTCAACCTGATTGATGAGGTCTGCGACGTTTTTGAAGCTACCTCATTCCACGGGGGTATGGATGAAGTTTTTAATATTGGGAGCGATCAATGCCCGCGTTGTTCAGGAAGGGACCGGGCGGAACTGTTTGCTAATGAAGTGCGCACCATACGCGAGCATTTAGCGAAAACAGGCAAGGATCTTTGGATCTGGGGCGATCGCTTGATCGATGGAAAAACCAGCGGTGTCGGCAGGTGGGAAGGAAGCTATAATACAACCTATAAGGCCGTAGGCCTGATCCCCAAAGATGTGGTGATCTGTGACTGGCACTATGAACGTCCCGACCCCACTGCTGTATATTTCGCTATGAACGGTTTGAAAGTAATCACTTGTCCGTGGCAAAAGCCTGATGTCGCCTTAATACAAGTAGATGATATGGTCCGGCTAAGGAAATACGCCACCCGGCAGCAGAAAGATTTCTACCAGGGGATGATGCATACGGTCTGGTCTGATCCAGCTACCTTTTTTAATGGCTTTTACGGGCGGACAGTAAATGCTGCCGCCGGGGAGAATACACCCTGGAATACCTTCCGGAAAATGTATGAGAAGATCCAGACATTGGATAAGTGATGAATGTTTCATAGCTTTTATGTAAATTCAACGATCGATCACCAAATAACAAAACCATGAACAATGGCCTCACCACGAGCGCTGATTCATATTTGAAAACGCTCAAATTAATGTACGTTGCTTTTTTATCTTCACAAGTGCTGTTTATTGTGGCGGTACTGATTAGCCAGAAAAACGCTTACTTCAGCCTGCAGGATGAGGGAAATGTATACTTGTACATAGCGCCGTTTCTCGCGGTTGCTGGTTTCCTCGGCGGCAAGACGATCTTTCAAAATCAACTTGCTGATATTGCCGGGAAGGCAAGCTTAAAAGAAAAGCTTGCTGCGTATTCATCTGCTTTCCTGGTAAGGGTAGCATTTATGGAGGCGCCGACCCTGTTTGCCACCATCGCTTTCTTTCTGACCGGCAACCTGGCCTGCTTGGCGGTTGCCGCTCTTATGATCCTCTATTTTTTAACCCTGAGCCCTGGCCGGGAGAAGGTTGAGGAAGATCTCGAGCTGAGTTTCCAGGAGAAAGCCGTTTGGGATGCTAATCAGGTGATATCATGAAAAGGAATGTTTCTAAATAACAATGATATTCTGTCCGCTGTGCCTATTGTTCTAGTTTTGCCTCAAACCAATTAAACATGTCAAAGACAAAACTTACGATCAATAATAACGGCTCGGTTAAAATTGAAGGCGATTTTGAGATCGTCGATAGAAATGGGAATGAGTACGGCCTGCAGGGGAGAACAGTTCTTTCGATATGCAGATGCGGATTATCGAAGAACAAGCCTTTTTGCGATGGATCTCACAACGGCCATTTCGAGCATGAGGCGGTGGCGTTTGATTTGCCTCCAAAGAAGGTTTAGGGCTTTAACAGGAAAACTTGTTTCTTGAACCGCGGTTTTTGAACCATATTTACGGCTTAGCCTTTGCGCCGGTTAAATCTTGGCGAGACTTTTGCGTCAACTCCTTGAACAAATTATGGAGCTTACACGAACTGTCAGTATATAGAATTTAGTCTGATTGAGATTTTTATGGGGCTTTTTTTACCCAATATGTGGCTAAAAAGCCACACCTTGTGGATTGCTTCAAAATTGAGTTTTTATTATCTAAGAAAATAATATTTATCCAATTATATAAAACGCTGATTCCAATCTTTATCACCGCCCTGCCAGCTCATTTTTAGATGTTTTACAAGATCCCTCAAAAAAAGGGCATAACACTTGTGTTAAATTGCCGATAGTTCTCTCGGGGACCAACTTGTGTATTGAAAGATGAATGTGAAAAATGAAAAGTAGAGTTTTAATCGTTGATGATGAATTACTAATAATCAATTTATTAAAAACAAGATTAACGCGTGAAGACCTTTTGGTCGATATCGCAAGGGACGGTCAGGAAGCCCTAAAGAAAGCCAGCAGTAAAAAGTATGATCTTATTTTAACGGATTTAATGGTCCCTAACGTGGCTGGCCGCGAATTGATCATGCAGATTCAACAATCGAAGCTTAATGCAAATACGCCAATAATCGTACTTTCTTCACTTTCTTCAGATGAATTGATTGTAGACGTACTCGCAGCTGGGGTAAAAGATTATATAGTTAAGCCTTTCTCGGTTGATGTTATCGTCGCAAAAATTAAACAATTACTTATCCCAAAACTCTCAGTCGCTTAAGATCTTTTTTCCCCTCTTATGATGTTAACCGCTCTCTCAAGCGTTGAATTTTGCACGGTCATTTCTTCCGATTATCCCGATATTGTCAGGCTTGCTGCATTTATTGCGTTTGTAGCATCCATCCTGACCATTGTGGTTGTTTTTGTGATTTTTTATAACCGGGTGGCAAAGCTAAAGGCGCGCAAAATTGCGGATGAAGCTGACAATATTATACTGGAAGAGTTAGGTGAGCACATCTTTAATTATGACTCTGTAGATGACATTCCGGAGCATGAGCTCAAAGCTACCGTTAGAACTCTTAATTCCCTTAAAAATCAAAGCAGTGCCTTAAGGAATTCTGTTGTGAGGCTACTGGTTTATTTCCAGAAGAATCTCACCGGGGCTGTTTCCCGTATCGTAAGCTCAGCGTATTCAAGGCTCAGGCTACGGGAATTTGCGCTTCGAAAGCTTAGAAGTTCTTACTGGTTCTATAAAACCCAGGGCCTCGCTGAGGTTCAGGCAATGAAGGATGACCATTCATTACCTGAAGTATATAAATTGCTCAAAGATTCAAACCAGGACGTGAGGGTTGCTGCTTATACCGTTCTTTTAAGGTTAAAAGCAAAAGATTGCTTTGATTTTATGGTTAAAGAACCAGATGAATTAAGTGACTGGCACCAGATCGTGCTGCACGATGCTATGGTTAAAACAGAAGGCCTCGAGATCCCCGACTTTAAAATTTACTTTTCCAGCGAAAATACAAGCATAATCTTTCTATCTATTAAATTGATTGTTGATTATAAGCAGTTCAACGCAATACCTAAACTTTTGTCGTTCCTTGACCATGACGATGAGCGTGTTAGAAACCACCTCATCATGGCTTTAGGACAGCTGCAAGCGGAAAACGGCGAAGACAGACTGATAGAGCGGTATGCTGCGGAGAGTATTAAGAACAAGGCTGCTATATTAATTGCGCTGGGGCGCATTAGCAGTGGCCTGGCCGTTAAATTTATTACTGAGAAATTTTTGGAAGCTGAACATTTCCTGGTTCTTAAATGTGCTGCTGCAGCCATTTTTTCCCACCCGGAACCATTAAGGGAAAAAATATTAAAAGACCTTCCTGACCTTAATAATGAACAGAAGGCTATCCTGAGGCACGTCGCTGAGCCATCCAACAATTATGGAATCCTTTAAAAGCGGGATCGCGTTCTTCTTTGAATATGCTATTTTCTATTATAGTGTGATCCTTATGTTCAGTTATTTAATGCTCGTAATTTTTAGTCTTATTGAGATAAAGAGATACAACCGCAGGTGCCGTTACATTGACTACGCAGCATTATTAAACTCACAGCATGTCCCGGGGATTTCTGTAATTGCCCCTGCTTTCAACGAGGCCAGAACTATCATTAATGGGGTTCATACCCTGTTATCGCTAAACTATCCCAAGTATGAAGTTATTATAGTGAACGATGGCAGTACCGATAATTCCCTCCATCAGCTGATCGATGAGTACGATCTGACGGAGTCGAATTTCTACTATCACGCTGAGATCACAACCCATCCGGTCACGAAAATATACAAATCAACTAATCCAGTCTATTCGAAACTGATTGTAGTGGATAAAGAAAATGGAAAAAGCAAAGCTGATGCATCGAATGCCGGGATAAACGTTTCGTCTTATCCCCTGATCCTTTGTGCAGATATGGACTGTATACTTGACAAAGACACCCTAATTAAAATGGTGAGGCCTTTTGTTGAAGAAAAGATCCGGGTGATTGCAACGGGAGCTGTTATCCGAGTATCAAATTCCTGCGAAGTTGAAAACGGATACTTAAAAAAAGTAAGAGTTCCCGATAGTTACCTACCTCTTTTCCAGGAGTTGGAGTATATAAGAGCTTTCCTGCTGGGGCGGATGGCCTGGAGCAAAATCAATGGTCTGATGCTCGTTTCCGGTGGAATAGGCCTCTTTGATAAAGAGATCGTATTGTCGGCCGGCGGGTATGACCATGATTCCCTCGGTGAGGATATGGAGCTGATAGGCAGGATGAGGGTCTGGATGCATGATAATAAGCAAAAATACCAGGTTATCTATATTCCTGAATCCCTTTGCTGGACTGAGGTGCCATCGTCTCTTAGGGTATTGGCCAGGCAAAGAACAAGATGGGCCAAGGGATTAGCGCAAACCTTATGGATCCATAGGAAAGTATTTTTTAATCCTAAATACAAAGTATTCGGGCTCCTCACGTTTCCATATTTCGTATTTTTTGAGTGGCTTGCGCCCTTAATTGAGGCTGGCGGACTAATATATTATATCTACCTGATCATTACTGGCCAGATTGCCTGGGTTTATGCGCTCATTTTATTGGCATTTATTTATTCATTTTCAGTAATGATCACCATCATGGCGATTCTTTGGGATGAAGTTGCGGGGATGAAATATTTAAAGAAAACGGAGGTGTTTAAGCTTTGCCTGGCAGCGGTGGTGGAGCCATTAGCCTATCATCCGCTAACGTTATTTTTCTCCTTGCGTGGTAATTTTTTCTTCTTCACGAACCGAAATCTTACCTGGGGTGTGATGACAAGAATTGGATTTAAGAAGAAAAAAGTGGATTTAAAATAAGAGAGGTATGTACAAAAGACATTGTTTGGGACAAGGAACAAGCAGAAATTTATGCCGGGAAAGAAAAGAAATGAATATGATGTTTCCGTATCTTACCAGCATAAATTTTAATGCGCTTTGAAATTTTCTCTGACAATTGTATTTCTTCTTGCAATGACTTTGTCTGTTAAGTCGCAGCTCGTTCTTGTTGCCGATGCTGCTTCTTCGTATTCAATTGTTATCCCTCATAACGCTTCAGTATTCGAGCAGAAAGCAGCTCAGGTTCTACAAAAATATATCAATGAAATCTCCGGTGCACAACTACCAATTTTAACAGATAAGGAAAAGCTCT
The DNA here is from genome assembly GCF_037719425.1 of Daejeonella sp. Classification (GTDB taxonomy): domain Bacteria; phylum Bacteroidota; class Bacteroidia; order Sphingobacteriales; family Sphingobacteriaceae; genus Daejeonella. Next base: position 5,647 of record NZ_JBBJNI010000098.1, read on the forward strand.
CGGTACAAGAGATTTGCATCGGAAGAACAAACCGCGGATCTGGAACTGAGAATTTTGTCAACGAAGGGTTTATGATCCGGACCAGTGGAGACAGGCTATTAATTTACGGTACCGCGGACAGAGGCAGTTTATATGGTGTTTACCATTTCCTGGAGAATTATCTGGGCTGTCGGAAGTTTACTGCAGACCTGAAATATATTCCCAAACAGCGTTCAATAAGCATTCCGTCAATATCTGATCTTCAAAACCCTGTTTTATCGCTCAGGGAGGTTTATTATCCCGATCAATATGATGAGGAATTTCGCGACTGGCATAAACTCCATATTCTCGAGGATAAATTTGGCTTATGGGGGCACAGTTACTATAAGCTGGTGCCGTCTCAACAGTATTTCATAAGTCACCCGGAATATTACGCTCTGGTAAACGGAGAACGATCTGATTCGCAACTCTGTTTAAGCAATGCTGCAGTTCTGGATATTCTTACCGCGAATTTGAATAAGCTGATTCTTGCACAGCCGGATAAACTGCTCCGGTCAGTTAGCCAGAATGATGGGTTTGGCTACTGCACCTGCTCTGATTGCGAGGCACTTGATAATAAATATGGAGGGCCGCAAGGCTCAGTGATAAATTTCGCAAACAGGGTAGCGGCTAAATTTCCTGACAAAACAATTTCTACCCTGGCTTATCTGTATAGCGCCAAGCCGACGGTAAATTTAAAACCTGCGGGGAATGTAAGCGTCCTTCTCTCATCAATAAATTTGGATCGTGCAAAGCCTATTTCTACAAATCCCAGAGCGGAATCATTCAGAAATGATCTCAAAAGCTGGTCTGATATAACGAAAACGTTAATGGTCTGGGATTATGTAGTACAGTACACCAATTACCAAAGCCCATTTCCTAACATCCAACATTTGCAGGGCAATATGAAATATTTTGCCGAAAATAATGTCAGCGGAATATTTGTGCAGGGGACAGAAGGCACCAGAGGGGAATTCTCGGCATTGAAGACCTACCTTCTGGCCAAGGCAGCATGGGCGCCAGGGGCTGACCTTCAAAATTATTTTGACGATTTTGTAAAAGCCTATTACGGAGAGGCCGGCCAGCAGATCAAACAGTATATAAACGAGTTAAGTAAAGAGCTTACAAAAAGCAACCGCCTCCTTGACATTTATGGCGACCCGGTTAAAGAATGGAGAAGCTGGCTTTCCCCGGAACAGATTGAAAAATACTCGGTTATACTGGATGAAGCCTTGAGTAAAGTTGAAGGCAGCCCGGAATTTTCGAAAAATGTTGAGGCCGAAAGACTTGCCCTTGAATATGCAGTAATCCAGCAAGCCAGGTTTTACGGGCTCGAGAAACATGGGTTATTTACCCGCGAGGATGATAACTGGTCGGTTCGGCCAGGATTTGAAAATAAAGTGCAACGCTTTTTAAATGCTGCCCAACGGGCAGGAGTCAAAATGTTCGCAGAGGGGGGACACACACTTGAAACTTATACTAAAGAGTGGGCTGATGTATTTCGCCAGGGCCCGATCATTCATGAAGCAATTGGCAGCAAGGTAATACCAGTCATACCGTTTAGTGGAGAATATCCGGGCAAAGGAGCACGCGGTTTAACGGATGGAAGCCGCGGCTATAATAGTTTACAGTACAATTATGTTGGATGGTACGACACTGATATGGAAGTTATCGTCGATCTGGGGGAGATCCGGGAGATTGGTTCTTTTTCCGCCGGCTTTCTTGAAGATCAGCGGCTTTGGGTGTTCCTTCCGCTGAATCTCAATGTAGAGGTATCTGCTGATAATTTAATATATCAGCAGGCAGGAAGCATGAAACTTGCAGCTCCAAATGAAAATTATACGAAGGAAACACACCGGTTTGCAATTAATTTCGACAATAAGCTTTCGGTGAGGTATATAAAAGTCAAGGCCAGGAACCTGGAGCAATTACCTAAATGGCGGGCTATTCCAGACAGGAAAAGCTGGTTGTTTTGCGACGAGATTGCTATATACAAATAAGTAATACTTCAGGCGGATGCAGCCTGAAAATTTATCAGGTTGATAAGCTTGTCCGTCTCTGTAGTTAGCAGATCAGCCGGATTAACTTCCAGAACTGCCGATATTATAAATAAGCGTTCCAAAGTAATCCTGCTGTATCCCAGCTCTATCTTGCTGTATGCATTTTGAGATATCGTTAATTTTGCAGCGAGATAATCCTGGGTATAATCCCGGTACTCTCTTAGTTTTCTAATGTTACCCGCTATGGTCTTTGCTTTTGCTGTTGCTGTTTCTATCATAATCTATCTACAAATTCGTTAACAAGTATTAACGGAATTTATTGGTGTATGGATTTTGTAGATCAATCTTTTTTTATAGGTATATTTGTAAAACATAAATAGCTCTTTCATGCGCGTTATTGTCCTGATATTCTTATTCTTAGTTTGTTCTTTTTTATCAAAGGCACAGGATCCTGTACTTGCTGTTAACAGGATAGATAAATACACAAAGGAACTGATCAAGCAAACTTCCCTTTATTCTTTTAAGGATGGAAACACGGTTAAATTGCATTTTAACGTGAGAAGTGTTGATGAGAATTATTATCTCCAGTTAAATGTTGACCAACCGGTCACTGTAAAAAAGGGTACGGAAATAACCCTGACGATGGAGGATGGTAAGCTTTTGAAACTGGTTTCAGATAACGATATTATTTCACTGGGCGAGTCCGACATTAGTAAAAGAATGATAGTGTGTACTCTCGAGTTGGCGGAGATAACAGCTTTGTTAAAGCAGCAGGTTAATTCAATCAGGGTTCCAACCAGCAATAAAGGCACCGTAAATCTGACTCTGACTGCGAAAGACAAGCCGATGATCAGAACTGCGATGACTCTGGTAAGCCCGAAGCTTGTCCCTAAGAAGATCTAGGTATATTTAATAGTTGGTAATCAGTTAATTAGGGTTCAGTAATTAGTATTCAGTAATCAGTGTTCAGTGCAAACTACATCTGAGTAACAGTGAAGTTACCGATTTCTTATTACCGATTCCGAAAACCTTTCCAAGCCGTCATTTACCCGCCATTCCTTACTGATTACCGTTTCCCTCTCCCAGTAATCATTTACCTGCATCCCTTACTGATTACTGATTACCGAATACCTCTTCCTCCTCGTATCCAGCTTAAAAACGAATATCAGGGTTAAGAGCGTGATAAAGATGCTCAGATAACCAGTAAGCTCATAGTTTTGAATGCTATTGTCAGGGTTTTTAACTACAATAAGCCCTGAAATAACGGATGCTAAACCCACGAATATTTGCTGAACAGAGGAGTTAAAGCTCATAAAACTACCCCGCCTTTCTGGTGATACCACATTGCTGACCATTGCCTGTGCAGGAATAGATCTTCCTGAGGAAAAAATAAACCACGAGCCTGAAAGGACCAGAACCAGGTAAAACGGCATTGGCGGAAGATTGGTTATTAAGGCCACGGGAAAGATCGAAACTACAGCCATAATGATATAGACCTTGTGCTTTCCTACTTTGTCGGCAAGACTTCCAATTAGAGGGGATGTTATTAAGGTTGCAAATCCGCCTGCCATATAAAGCATAGGCGTTTGCAATTTGCTGAAACCCATGTTAAATTCCATGTATGGGTTAAAAAAAGGAATTATCATAAAATGCCCTAACATGAGTGAAGCAGTTAAGCCTAAGGCGAGCATTTGATCGGTATCGTTCCAAACTTCTTTGATCAATACAATCGGATTGATGCGGTCTTCTTTGCTGGTTAAATGCGTATCCATTTTTGGTAAATAACGCATTAAGAACGGCAGCAGGAGTGTCCCTAATCCGGCAACGAAAAAAAATGGCCCATGCCAGTTGAACAGGTTGGCCATATATAGTCCAAATGGAACCCCAAATACAGAAGCAACTGAAAATGCTGCCATAATAATTCCCATCGCCATACCGCGGCGTTCATAGGGTACCAGATCGGCCACAATAGACAATACCTGAGCGCCAATTAATCCCCCAAAGATCCCTGCGACAATCCTTGCAAGAAGCAGAAATGTGTAGGTCGGTGCAAGTGCACACAATAAAGTGCCTAGTAAGAATCCGATATAGCCAAATAACAATACTCTTTTCCTGTCAAAATTGTCGACAAAGAAGGCTGCCAGAAAACCTGCAATACCAGCGCTGAAAGTGTAAGAAGCTACCAGCATCGAGAATTGCTGTGGTGATATCTTGAAATACGGCATCAGGTAATTACCTAATGGCATCATGATCATGAAATCGAGGATATGCGTGAAGTTCAGCGCGGCGAGAAGGAGAAGGACGATTTTTTCTTTGGAGCTCATTTGAGGTCGCAATATTACCAAATATTTCTTTTGAGTGGGTTAACGGATTGTCATTTGTGATGAAGCCGGACGAAAGGAACAAAGAACCAGGAGCAAAGACATGTCTGGGAATGAAAATTGAGGTCAGAGGTCTGCTGACTGATTCAGAGTGGGGATAGGGAGGGGGTTTTTGGTAGGGAGGGGGGTTAAAACTGAAAACTGAAAACTGAACTGAAAGCACATAGAGTTACAGGAGAGATCAATAATAAGAATGTCGGAAATCCGTTAGACCTCAGACTTCCGATCTCGCCGTCAGTTCTCTGGTCTCTTCCAGCCGTTCTATCAGTTCCGAAATCTCCCTTTTCATAAAGAAGCCAACCATTCTTTTAAGCTTTCTTAACATAGTTATGGCAGCTTTGATCTTTTCCTTATCATCCATATAACAAAGATATGCTAAAAATATTAGTATTTAAAATATCTTGTTAGTATTTCAAGCCGCAGAAAACCTATCTTTACTGAATGAGATTGGCAGTAATGATTATGTTGTTTATTGCAGTATTAATGGTTATCCGATACCGCAACATCAGAAGACATTAACAATGGCCAAGAGCGTACCAGATAATAACGAATACAACGACGGTTCCCAGACATCCGCCACCAAGTTTGGATGCTCCCCATCCAGCTATTAGACCACGAAATATATTGTTCATGTTAAAAAGATTTAGTTGTTGTAAGAATATTTCTAGTGTTAACCGCAAATAGAAGTAAAAAGTTTTGCGTGAACTACGCTTTTTATACAAAAAGAAGTCTTTAATAAGTAATTTAGAATATTTTCAACTTGGTATTTCTATATATTTCTATATTTTTAATCCGCTTTTAGTGGGGATTGAAACTTTTCAGAGGAATTGCTTTTAGGTTAATTTAGATATTATGGATAAGAAGATACTAATTTGTGATGATGACGAGGATATACTATCTATTTGCACGTATATCCTTGAGGAAAATGGATGGGATGTTCATACGCGTAACCATTGTAAAAATATAGTTGAAACGGTTGAAGAAATAATGCCGGATATAATTTTAATGGATAACTGGATTCCGGACATGGGTGGAATTAAGGCTACTCAGGCGATTAAGAGCACCCCCTCTTTAAGCCAGATTCCGATCATATATTTTTCTGCTAATAATGATGTAAAAGCCCTGGCCCGGGTTGCTGGTGCGGACAACTTCCTTGCTAAACCATTTGATATAGAGGAGCTGGAGAAGATCGTTGCTAGTGTGTTGAATAAGTAATACGTTGTACGTTATACGTTATACGTTTGGACGGATAAGTTATAGGTTTAAGTCTTGTAGTATTTGTTAGATTTGTACGCTGGGTTATGCGTTTTGCACGTATAACGTACAACGTATCACTTAAAACTCAAATAATATGTCAGCAGAAGTAAATATCCCACGCCTGGATCTTAACGATTACGTTAAGGGCGCACCAGAGCAGAAAAAGCAGTTTTCTGATAATATCGGCAAAGCATTTAATGAAACGGGTTTTGTGACCATAGCCAATCATGGCATGACCAAAGAACTCATGGACGAACTTTACGCTGAAGTAAAGAAGTTTTTTAGTATGCCTGATGATCAGAAATTAAAATATGAGAAGGCAGAGCTGGCAGGCCAGCGGGGTTATACAAGCAAAGGAAGGGAGAAGGCTAAAGATTCTAAAACCCCGGATCTTAAGGAGTTCTGGCAAAGCGGCCAGGTGGTTAGCGATGGTGATCCAATAAAGGAAGAATATCCTGACAATGTGGACGTGGAGGAACTACCAAGATTTAACGAAATTACTCGTGAAGTTTATCAGCGGCTTGAGACTGCAGGAAAGCATTTATTACATGCAATTGCGGTTTATCTTAACCTTCCGGAAAACTATTTCGATGATAAGGTACATAATGGCAACTCTATTTTAAGAGGTATCCATTATTTCCCGATAGAAAATCCCGACGCTCTCCCTGCAGATGCGGTTCGCGCAGGGGCACATGAGGACATCAACCTGATCACACTTCTGATCGGTGCAAGCGCAGATGGCCTTGAAGTTTTAACCCGTGACGGCACCTGGTATCCTGTAAAAGCGAATGCGGAAGATATTGTTGTGAATGTTGGAGACATGCTTCAGCGATTGACAAATAATAAGTTAAAATCAACTACGCATAGGGTGGTAAATCCTCCACGCGAACTGATGAAAACCTCGAGATTCTCAGTGCCATTCTTCCTTCATCCGAAGGCTGATATGGATCTGACAGCATTACAATCATGCATCGATAAGGATAATCCGAAAGCTTATGACGATACAACAGCTGGAGAGTACCTTGATGAAAGGTTGAGGGAGATTGGGTTGAAAAAATAATTATTAAGTTGACAGTTGAGAGTTGAAAGTTGACAGTGGGCATAGCGTCTAGCCCACCAGGCGGTGACCAGGTAACTGTCAACTGTCCACTCTCAACTGTCAACTGTTTTTCATCTGCGCCTTTATACTCTGTTCTAATTCGGCAGGGTTTTGGGTGCCTATGACATATAGAAGGCCATCGCGGTCTGTTAATTTAATCGCATCTTTTCCGCCAGCATAAAATCGGACTGTTCCCTTTTGATGTAAATTGTAAACCGGGTTATTGATGATATATGAGCTGTAGGCCGTGCGTTCAACTTTCACAATGCTATTCAGATCGATCTTAACCATTTTGGTCGTCCACAGGCCGTCCAGAACTATGCTTTTGTTCTGTACCGTGGTTTTATAATGGAGCAGGAACATCATGATCACTGAAACTATGAGAATGCCACATCCTACTACCAGAAATAATGCTGCATTTTGCTCTCGTCTTTCAGTGATAAAATAAGCCGCAAAACAGAAAAGAGCAAGCACTAACCTGACACTTATCCGGCTGTAATCACGGCCGAGATACTGTTTTTCAATAAAGACAGACGAGTTCTGCATGTTCAGGTGTATTGTTCGAAGATAAAAACTTTTTTGGTGTTAGTGGTAATTTTATAGCGCTCATCGATACGGAAACCGGCAATCCAAATGATGTCGCCATTACCGTTTTCAAGAATGCCTATGTCGTTTTTACGGCTTAATGGTATCTTTTGTTCAATGAAGAAGTCACTCAGTTTTTTCTTCCCTCTCAGACCAAGCGGCTGAAAGCTATCTCCATCTTTCCATCTTCTTAAAACGAGTGGAAACTTTAAGAGTGCCAGGTCCAGTTGGGCAATAGATGCTTCATTTCTAAGCGTAAAATGGTTTGATGAAATCGCGGAGCTTTTAAAGGTTTTACCTCCCCACTTTAAAGACATTTCCGTATCCTCGATATATGTATTGTCCTGGATATTATTTTTCCTTATGCTCAGCAAAACCTTATTCCTGTCGAGGTTAAGATCGTATGAACCTGAGCTGAAAACCTTCCCCGGCTCACCGTTCCATGAATTTTTCAAATCACGCAGCATGGATTCGGTAAATCCAAACGGATGGAAAAGGCCATATAATAGCGTATCCATCGGGTCGAGTTTTTGTAATCCCTGAAGGCTGATCTCGTATTCGTCAGTTCCAATCTCTTTGAACAACTCAGTCTTAATCTCATTGACTCGCCTGTCCAGCAGGATCTCCAGTTCTTCGAAGCGCTTTCTGTTAGCTTCAAAGGTTTTTTCCAGTGAAGGATTTAGCTCTTTGAGAATAGGTATTATGTCCAGACGGATCTTATTCCGGGCATATTTATTAGATTTATTAGAGCTGTCTTCACGATATGAAAGCCCTTTTTCTTCGAAGATTACATCTATTTCCTCCCTGGACAGGAAAAGAAGTGGACGGATAATTTTTCCTTTTTTAGGAAGAATGCCATGCATGCCTGCGATACCTGTACCGCGTGTAAGGTTTAAAAGCATAGTTTCCATTACATCATTTTGATGCTGCGCTATCGCGATATGCTGGAAGTCGAAATCTGATCTGATTTCTTCCAGCCAGTCATAGCGGAGATCTCTGGCCGCCATCTGGATTGAAATGTGGTGCTGCCGGGAATATTCAATCGTATCAAATGTTGTAGAAAAAAACGGTACGTCAAGTTCTGCCGCAAGGTCGGAAGTGAATTGCTCATCTTTTTTAGATTCTTCGCCTCTCAGGCTGAAGTTGCAGTGTGCGATACCAAAGTTAAACCCTGCTTCGTTAAACAGATGTGCCATGAGCACTGAGTCGCGACCACCGCTTACAGCAAGCAAAATGCGCTCCTCAGGCAGGAAAAGGGCATGTTGTTTGATAAAGGGCATGAGGCGGTTAAGGGCATCCATCAGTCAAAATTATTTAATTAAAATCCTTAGCCAAAAAACTATTTTTGTAAGGTGAGGAAAATTATTTTTTCTGTTCTGTTTTCGCTGATCGTATCCTTCACTTTTGGCCAGGGTATTACTCAAATTCAAATTCAGGGGTCGCAGGTGATGAAAGTTTATCAGGCCCAGGGATATACGAGTATAATAAGGCCGATATTTGGCCATGAAGGCTCTACGCTGACAGCAGACAGCGCTATTTTATACCATGAAACTAATACGTTTAATGCCTTTGGCCACGTCGTCATCACCCAGCCGTCCGGCACGACCATATATTCCGACCTTTTGAATTATAATGGTAATACAAAGCTAGCCGTTCTTACTAATAATGTAAGATTAATCGACGGGGATGCGACATTAACAACCAACCTGCTGACCTACAACATGGCGAGCCGCATGGGAACTTACACAGGGGGCGGCAAAATTGTTAACGGAAACAATATCCTTACGAGCAGGAACGGGTATTATTTTGAGTCCACCCGGGATGCTTATTTCCGGTATAATGTTGTGCTTACCACACCCGAGGCATTGATCAGGACAGATACTCTCAGGTATAATGCAACTTCGAAAATTGCTTTTTTCTACGGCCCGACAAATATTTATGGAAAGGACGATACGCTCTACACAGAGAACGGAACCTACAATACGGTGAATGACCAGGCGCGCTTCGGTAAAAAGAATCTGTACACACAGGGAAGTAAGTCTCTGAAAGGAGATAGTTTATTTTATGACCGGAAAGCTGGCTTTGGCCGGGCGATTGGGAATATAACATTCATCGATACAGCCGAAAAGGCAGAATTGAGAGGAGGGGTCGGAGTTTATCGCAAATCAGATGAAAGTATACTCGTAACTAAGAATCCTTATGTGGTTATTATAACGGAATCAGATTCATCAAAGGTCGATTCGATTTGGTATACCGCTGACACACTCTTCAGCAAGGTGGTTTTTAAGCGTGACATAGAATCTTACAAAAAGGATGAACTTAAAACTGACACGGAGCTTTCAACCCCAGAGCCTGTTGCAGTAGTCAAGCCACCTGCGGCTGCCGCAGGCGGCACGCCCAAAGATTCCCTTGCTTCAGAAACCCCGGTTGTACAGGATACTTCAAAGCGGGTTGTTCCTATTATTTCAGACAAGAAAGCTGGACCCCCGCCCGACGCCAAAACTAAAACGGCA
>NZ_JBBJNI010000099.1:0-15485 GCF_037719425.1 Daejeonella sp.
TCAAAGCTTAAAGGCACTTCAGAACTCAATGAAACTTCTCCTGTATTGCTTTTAAAAACGCCAGCTAATGCAACAAACGTTCTGTCCTGGCTCCAGACAACAGCAGCGGCATCCGTTTCAGCTTCAGGTGTTTTATAAACCTGTCCCGGCCGTTTATTAAACGCAACATTTTTGCCGGATACAATTCCGCTAACATACCCGTCATGATGCGTCATATTTATGCCCGAAGTCATCCCCTTTGTGGTCATTAAGATGTTAGCCATTACCAGCGGTTCGCGATTCTTAGTAGTAGCGGATACTGTCAGCATTCCCTCCTTTTTCAAATGGCGTTCCCTCTGTAAGGTATTGAGATAATGCGGAGTTTCGACAGCCTTGCTTTCCACCGCGGATGGAGAAACATGGAGGAAATTCAACGTAACACCATTCTTGGTGATAGTAGAATGACTATTAGATGCCTTTATATCGTCCAGTTCAGCGGTTTGATACAGCAATGTAACCTTGGCGTCCTTTTCAGCAGGGATCGCCGTATCCAGCATGAGGATTGTGCGTGGCTTGATAAATACTACGTTTCGTGATAAGGATTTGACTTTATCAAAATAGAGCCTTCCAATATCTCCCGATGAGAACGCAGCATCTTTGCCCTCCAGGAAGTTTGCGATGAAAGCATGATCATTAAAACCCGGCGCAAAGTTAAGGTGGTCTCCCGTCCGCTGACTTTGCTCATTATCATCAATCAGAATGGTTGAATGCGCAACAGGCTGAATCAGTTTTGACTGATATATCGGGTCATCGTAATAAGTTGAATTCTTCAAATGACGCTCTTCAACGAAGATCTGGCCATGATCCGCAAGCCAGAAGCTTCCCTGGTCAATATGCTGATGGTTATAGAATGCACCGGTACGCATAACAAAAGCAAAGTCATCCTTTTCCCACCCGCTTTTAAATACCGTAGTGCCAATCTCACGGAATGCCTTTACGGGGTTTTCATCAAATGGAGTATCCTGCGGAATATTTTTGATGTCAAACAGCAAATCTTCAAAGGTTTCTCCGGTTTTCATGAAGTTATAGAACCAGCTTAAACGCGGCTCCCTTCTCTTTTCGAGCAGGAATCCCCAGAAGTTGGCAGGAGTCATTTCGCCTTTTGAATCGCCGTACTCAAACCATAGCTTGTTCATTATATTTCCCGCATAAATAAATTCCTTGTATGTACCTTCTAATGGTGCTGTAAGGTCGATATTAAATACATTGTCAAGCGACGGCAGACTATAAGACATATTTGAAAACGAATAGCTGTTGTAGCCATACCCTTCTCCCCAGGCGCCATCTTTTGAATCTACTACCCTGTGGATGAACTTGTAATATTTCAGCATTGCGCCGGTAAAATAGGGTTCGAGGTTCTGAGTTTCGGGGCCATCATCAAATACAGCTGCCATATTCATGAGAGATCCGCCCAGGATCATAGCTAGCCAGTTTGATGTAGCTGCTGTGATATCATCATTGTAGACGTAAGTCCTGTGTGCCCCATCTACTATATTTGCCATGATTGCCTTACGAACCTTAGCTCTTTCTTCAGGGGTCATAACATCGTAAGCAAGATCATATGCCTCTGCAACCCGGTGAGCCCAGCTGCCGGTACGGTGCTCACTGTAGCGTCCACGGTTTGTCTGCCATGGATGCGTCCAGTCAGGCCACTCAGAAAGCTTTAACAGAACGTCCTTGACATACGCTCCTGCCTCCTTATCACCATGAAAAGCATAAGCCCTGGCATTCAGACGCAATGCTTCACCTGTATGATAAATTTTGTTACCCCATGCATTCCATGTCGGGAGCCAGTCTTCTTTAGGAAATTGGTCCAGGTCGTAGATCAACGTACTAATCGGTATGCTTTCACGCTGACGTTTTGCAGACGTAAGTATATCGTCGAAAACTTTTTTGAATTCCGACTGCTGCAGCTTAGCATCAAGCGCCTTTTTCTTGTCGGCATCAAACATCAGTCGGGGATGCTTTCCGGCTATATTTTTAGGGGCAATATGAATAGTAAACTCAGTCGCCGCTAACATTTTGCTGCCGTCATGGGCGGTAAGCTTTCCGATGTAGAGCCCTTCAGGAAATGAAAGTGTCAGGGGCCTAAGCGACCAGCCCGAGGCATCTTTACTCAAATCGGACTTGTGAATGGATTTATTTTCGTCCGCAAAGGATACTATTTCAAGGCTAACCTTCTTTGCCTCCACTGGCCATTGCCCGCTTAACCGAAACTTATCGTTCTGATTGTAATGCTTTTTGGGAATGTAGGAAGCGTACTCAGGGAGCTTAAACATTTCCGGTATGGAAAAACGGAAGTTCGCTTCACGCGATGCCGCTAAAGAGATGTCATCAATTCCAAAATAGATCGGCATGTCAGGATCTGCTGAAGGAAACTTCGCAATGAACGCTAATGCATAGATCTTAATTTTACTTTTTCCGGAAACAGATGGATTTTCCCTCACTATATCACTAAAGTTAACACTTGCCGTTACCCATTTATTCCTTTCAGGATTCTTGATGGTATATTCTAACTTACCAAACTCTCCGGCGGCAAATCTTATTTTGTAAGATTCTGCAGCAGTATTTGATTTTAAGTAATATCTGAAAGTAAGTTTTGAATCAGATGTCAGGTACATATCAAGGAGTTTCTGGGCTCCGGTGTATGCATCGACATTAGTAAATGCAGTTACTTTTTGTACGACGGAAATATTAGCGTCACCCGGCACCATTTCATTAGGACGAAAATCCTGGTTATAGGCGATATCCTGCCAGTGAGGGTAAGAAGCCCAGGCACCCAGCTCGCGATCTTCAAAATTCTCGGTATACGTCCATGGCTCTAGCGCTACACCCGGATTTGACGGAACAACAGTGTATTGTTGTGCATTGATATTCCCTGCAGTCATTAATGAAACAGCAGCAATAATGAATGATAGTCTTCTCATCACGGTGGCTATTTTTGTTTTTTGTTTTTTTATTTTCCAGACATGATTGTTATCTCGGACTTACCCTGACCTACTTGTAGAGCTATCGACTTGCCTGCCTGATCATATTTCCAGGCACTGCTTGTCTTCCCATTAAGCTGCACGCTAGCCGGTTTTTCTGCAAAAGAGACCGTCACGGTATTGGCTTTATCCGATTGCAGTTCCAGAGCTGTGTTGTTATTAGCAAATGCAATGGTTGCAGTCAGTGGACTACTAGATTTTACAGTGATCCCATGGCCTGAAAATGAACTCCCCTCGAAATATGCTTTAAGGAATTTTCCGCTTTGATCGAATGAAGCTGTAAACCGCTCTGCATCTGTCGTGAAATCGCCAGCATTTGCCGCAGCGCCTTGTCCGATTCTAAATAACCCTATATCTGACCCTTTACGGTGCACGATCTTTGCTCCTGTCCACCCTGATGCGTCAATGCGCGTTGTGATGGGAACAACATAGTCACCGCTTGATGGCTTAGCTTCCGGAAGTAGAACTGCCAGAAAATTTGTAGCAACCAGGTCTTGTTTGGTTTCGAGACTAAGGAAACTTTCGGAATAGGTTTTACTTGAGAAACGGTCCCGAATTCTTGAATTCGCGATATCCGGAGCGATTACATCCATAGTAAGCCTGGCATTTGGGCGCTCTACAACCATACGACGGTCTTTATACGTAACAGAACTCACATTACCATCATTCGCTGGTGCATGAAACAGCCAGTCATATACATGTCCTTCCGGTGATTTACTTTTAACCTGGTCGAATAAAAATATAGGGCCGGTTTTAGTGTAAAGAAGCGTACGGGTATACTTATCCAGTTTCCCTTTATATACAGTCGTCAGGTCACTTTCCACAGCATCGGCATTTTTACCATTAAATGTGTGTACCATTCGCGGCCAGTCGGTAAGGGCTTTAATGCCGTTATCATAGTGAGCCGGCGCCTGGCTTTCCGGATCGTGGTCGACAAGCATCACATTATGGGCTATTGCATTTACATTATATCCCAGGTAATCCAAATTTGCATAATAACCGAGGTTTCCAACACCCGGATCTGTTAGCAGAGCTTCGCCGTTTGTCAGGATCTGGAAACTTCCCTGATCGTAGTGATAATGATTTGAATTTGGCCCGACCCTCGTTGTAATTATAGTGGCAGGCTCTTCCCATCCCGAACGCATGACCATACCCTGAGCCGAGAACACCCTGGAAGACGGCAGGGACTCCCTCGAAATCGGTTTTATATCATCGCGGAACCAAAGATATCCAAAATATCCGCCTTTTCCTGATTCCCAATAGGGCTTTACATACTGATATAGGTATGGATTCTTTGTGCGATTAACAAGCCATTGCGCGTGGATCTGAGGTCCAAAAGCAACGCCAATACCCTGCGGGCCGCCACCATCTCCAAAGTCCTGCAAGAGCCCGTTAGATGCACTCGCCTGAAGAGGATATTTATAATAGTTTGGAAGATTGGTTGTTGTAGTATAGTCAACACCGAAGTTTCTTTCAAATGCAGCAAGGACTTCGACAATATCCTTAGTCGCCATATTCATGTATCCGCTTTTTGGCTCGCCATAGCTGCCGTCTTCGTAGTAGGTCCGGTCGATAAATGTTTTTGTCTTGGTCATTATCCCCGACAGATATGGTTCAAGGTATGGGTTTGCAGGATCATCACCATAGATGGCTGTTGCTGCCATTCCAAAACCGGCAACAAGCACTGCAATGTGATTGGTTTGGTTCGACGGCATCCTGTTCATTTCGACCATGTCGCGCTGGAATAATTTCAGCCCTTTTTCCATAATAGCATTTCTTACCATCGCCCTCTCCTGTTCAGTGAGCAGATCATAAAGCATGTCATATCCATAAGCAACTGGTTTGATCGTATAACCTACCGGATAGTATGTCCAGAATTTTCGCTCGAGCATCCAGTCGCTATTCCACTTGGTGAATGAGGCTAATTTTAAAAGTGCCTTTTTAGCTTGTTCCCCCGCTGCTTTATCTCCTGTAAACGCGTAGTGGAAACTGCCTTCCTCAATTACTTTCCCCAAAGCCCCGTTTGGAGCATTCCATTCTGCGTAGGCATTATATCCTACAGAGTTTCTTGCATAAGGCCCTCCTACAAGATTTTCGGCAGTGCGGTCAACTCCCTCCATTATAGCATCAACGTTAACTTTCATGAAGTTTTTCTCTTGAAGAGCATGATCAAGGATGAGTTTTGCCACAGGTGATTTCTCATTTGCAAGACGCTGTTTGAGCTCTGCAGCAGAGAAAAATAATCGGGGATGACCATCAACTTTATTTCCCGGAACAAGAAACCGGAAACTCTGATTCAGTTCTCCGCCATTCTGGTCCCGGCCCTTTACGCGAAACTCCCACTGCCCCCGGGCGTCTTTAGCTCCAAGCTTATGAATTGCTCCGCTCTCCCATTCATTTCCATTGCGTTTTAAGAATATGTTATCTTTAACAACATTTCCCTTGCTATCGACCAGCGTGCCCTTAACTTGTTTTAATGAGATGTTCCCTTCGGGCGCTACCTTCAGGCTTATATTATCTCCATAAAAGAAATGCTTATTCAGGATTGAAGTCTCAAACATTTCGAAATTTGTCGAGGCAGGTTCAGATGCTGCAAAAGAACGGTCGCGTTCTCCATTTATCTGAAAATCATCCATTAAAATAGTGTATGTAAACAGGTAATTTACAATAGGATAAGATCCCTTTAAAGTGATCACCTGAATATGCTCATTGGGCTTGAGCGCCTGCCCGTTCAGGCTGAACGCTGAGATAGGAAGGTTGAGCTCAATCCACTTGTTTGCCAAAGGCTTCTGGATCTTATGCATATACCTTGCACCTCCAAAAGTCCCCAATGAAAGCTCCAGAGATTCGGGATTACGATCGCTTTGAAAATAAACGGCTGCTTTAACCCGCGTATCAGCTGTCGTATAAAGATTTAACTTCTTAGTAAAACCCTGGTAAAGCTCATTCGTATCGTGTGCTTTGAATGGTCTCGCCAGCGCATACTTACTGTTATTATACGTTGGCGTTTTACTGGCAAAGTAAAGCGCATCGAACGCAATGTCCTGAGCATATGGATAGGTTTCCCAGCCATATAGTTCGCCAGTCTCAAAGTCGTTTAAAAGCTTGTAAGGAACCCGTTGCTGAGCATCCGCCCGGCTTAAAATCATGCTGAAGCAAAGCAGCAAAGAGAGTAGCAGTTTATTCATGTTAATCGTTTTTAATATGTAGATAACATTTCTCCAAAATTGAAAACTTCGGCAAAGCCGTTCCGTTAACAGGTGCCTTACACACAACCCCCATAAACGGGCGGCAGGCAATGGTTTTGTTACTTAGCCCAGCGTCTCAAAGCATACCCCTTAAAAGCATAAAATATCAGGTACATATAACAAGGGAAAAGTACCCAATATGCTTCCCGGGCATTGGAGATGTCTACCAGATAACCGTAAATAAGAGGGAGAATAGCATTTCCCGCTAGTCCCATTATCATTACAGAAGCTCCTACTTTGGTGAAACGGCCTAAACCGTCAAGTGCAAGGGGCCAGATTCCAGCCCATACCAACGAATTGGCAAGTCCGAGCATTACCACAAACCATAGCGAAATATCATTGGTGTGACCGAGAAAACTTACCTGCCCCTTTGCAAAAATAATCAGCAGGGTTAAAATGATCCCGAATATAGTACTTATCCTAAGTGCTGTTAATTGGGTCATGAACCTCGGGATGAAGAAAATTCCTACGAGATAGGCGCAGATCTGCGCGGTCAGCGTGTATGAAGGAAATATTTTTGCTTCAATTAAGTTCAGGTTCATGGTACCTGCATAACTGATTACCGTATCGATTGAGATGACTTGTGTACCAACGTGCAAGAAAATAGCGACAGCGCCCAAAATAAGGTGAGGAAATTGCGTTATACTCGTTTTTGAGGAATTTGCTAAAGCAACGTCTTCGCTTTCATGTTCGGTATCAATTTCAGGCAATGGAGAGAATCGAATGAACAGGCCAAGCAGAAATAGAAACCCTCCAACACAAGCATAAGGGATGATAATTCGCTGAATCAATTCATGTAAGGATGCATTTTTTTCCGCTTCACTCATCATAGCAAGTTTGTCGAACATATCGCTATCCGACACTCGGAAAATGACAGCGGCAAATAATAAAGGAGCCAAAAGTCCTGCTCCCTTATTACAGATACCCATAATACTAAAACGCTGAGCTGCCCTTTCTTTAGGGCCAAGAATAGTGATGTATGGATTGGCAGCTGTTTGGAGAAGGGCAAGCCCTGCGCCGATGGAAAATAAGCCGAGCAGGAACAAGCCATAGGTCATTGTAATTGCCGCAGGCACGAACAGGAGTGCCCCGGCAGACATCACCCAAAAGCCAATCATCATCCCTTTTTTAAAACCTACATTTTTCAGAAGGTAAGAAGCTGGAACAGAGAATATCAGGTAAGAAATGTAGAATGCAAAAGTCACCAGGTAAGAAGCTACGTGGCTAAGCTGGAAAGCTACTTTGAAATAAGGAATTAATATGGCATTTATCCAGGAAGTAAATCCGAACATAAAAAACATAAACCCAATAATGATCATTCCTGTCACAGTGTCCCTTTGGCTTAAGGAACCAACTGCAACGGTGGTATTTTTCTTCATATTAATGTATTTCTATTCAGTTTATATTTCTATTATTCCTCTTAAAAGTTAAAGCTGCGATGCACTATTTTCATCTATAAAAAGTGTTGCATTATCATGTCTCCTCAAGATAGTAGATGGATAAAGCTCGCTGATATCGCTGTTAATGGTATGCGCGATCGCACTTGCCTTGAACGATCCCGGAACAATCGCATATGCAAATGTTGATTTAAATAATGCAGGCATGGTTATGGTCAGCGCATGAGTAGGCACCTCATCGATATTTGGAAAACATCCGTCATTCACTTGCTGTACACGGCAATCCTGATCGAGGTCGACCACCTTAACGATCAATGGATCGTTGAAATCTGCAACATGCGGATCGTTGAATGCCAGGTGAGTGTTCTCTCCTATTCCAAGGATGACAATATCTGTTGGATACTTAGTTAAAAGTCCCGCATATCTTTTACACTCCTCCTGAATATCCGGAGCATTTCCATTCATATAATGAACTTCCCTGCACGATACATTCTGCAAAAGACGATCCTTTAGGAAATTCCCAAAACCCGCCGGGGAATCTTTATCAAGACCAACATATTCATCCATGTGGAATGCGTTGATCCGGTTCCACTCGACATCTTTTTTATTTAACTCAGCGAGAAATTCATTCTGCGATGGAGCCGATGCAAAGATCACATTGACATACTCATTACTTTTTAACAGTTCACTTATCTTGTTTGTAAAGGTTTCCGCCGCAGCAGCGCCAAGCTGTGGCCTGTCTTCAAATACTTTAACGTTTAGTTTCTCTTTTTTAAATTCTCTCATTGCTTTAAATTTCACTTCATAATATAGATCTCACAACCGTAGTGATGCTAATTTTTATTGTAGATAACCTTTCCACCCACGATCGTAGTGCTCACCCGGATATCCTTATCAAAAATTACGATATCTGCGTCCTTGCCTTTTATCAGCGAACCTTTAGTGTTGCTTAGGCCCAGGATATTTGCCGGGGTCAGGGAAGCCATTTTAACGGCTTCGAGCAGAGGAACATCAGCCATGTTGATCATATTTCTCACCAAACGGTCGCACGTTGCCACACTGCCTGCGAACGATGCACGGTCGGGAAGCTTAGCTACTCCATCCTCAACGATCACCTTTAAACCATTATGCTTGCTTCCAAGGATACTCTCACCCGGAGGCATTCCAGCTGCACGCATTGAATCGGTTATCAATGCGATCCGGTCAGGCCCTTTAATTTTATAGATTAGTTTCAACAGCGGAGCTGGAAGATGGATTCCATCACCGATGATCTCCACATCCATTTCATCAATGAGATATGCAGTTTCGATCACACCCGCATAACGGAAGCACTCGCGTCGCGATACGCCGGACATACATGAATAAAAATGAGTTGCAAGAGTATAACCAGCTTCAAATGCCACAAGAGCTTCTTCGTAAATAGCATCCGTATGGGCCATAGCCACAAGGATGTTTTTTGAACGAAGGTGATTACAAAATTCAATAGCTCCCGGAAGCTCAGGTGCCGCGCTCCAGCGTTTAATATCGGAGGAGCGGGATAATATATCCATATATTCCTTTGGATCGGGATTGCGGATATAACGCGGATCCTGAGCACCGCGCTGTGCTACTGAAAAATAAGGCCCTTCGAGGTGCATTCCCAGGAACTGGGCGCCTTTTGTATTATTCTTATCAGCCTGCTTGTAAAGGTCCAGCGTATGATAAAGCTCATCGAGCTCGCTAGTCAAAGTGGTTGGCATTAAGCCAGTAGTACCATACATCGCATGTGTTTCAGCGATCTTTAAAAACGCCTCTTCCGAACCGTCCATGAAATCGTGACCACCACCGCCATGAACGTGAATATCTATGAAGCCAGGAGAAACATACTTACCTTCTGCGTCGATTTCCATTGCGTCTGCAAAGTCAACGCTTTCCTGGGTAATATGGCTGATCTTACCATCGGTAACTAGTATTGTCGCATTTTCCAGGATCCGATAGGGAGTAACTATACGGGCATTATATATTTTTAATCTGTTGTTGTTCATTATGAAGTACTATGATCTTATATCGTTAGCAATATAGTAAAATAAAAAAGTGTACGTAAACGGCTTAATAAATCATTAATATTATAGTTAAGGCAAACTATATGTTTTTGGTTATTTAAGAAACAATTCGTTAACGTTACTAGCTGCTAAGAGCACCAGAATAAGGAGACCGATCAACCCTATCACTTTCACAGCCAGCGAATTTTTATACTGCCCCATGATCTTCTCATCATTCGAAACAGCGTACATAGCCAGGCCAATAAAAGGCACTAAAAATATGGTAATGCTTTGGGCAAAAACTATCAGCTCAAGCGGAAGCTTACCAAACCTTACTGCTATAAGGGCACCAAAAACCATAACCAAAGCAATAAATATTTTCACCTTACCGGAGTTTAGATTACTTCCATATCCAAGTGAGTCAGCCATTAAAGTTCCCCCTATTGTTGAGTTCCCGACAAGGGAAGAAAATGATGCACCAAAAAGGCCTACTAAGAATAAAGTGGAAGCATACTTGCCAAAGAGCGGCTCCAGCGCACGCGACATATCTGACGCGTTAACGACGTTAAGGCCTTGTTTATGGAGAATCGCCGCCGCACAGATCATTATAATCGCGCTCATTAAACAGAGAATGAAAATGCCGGTTATGCTATTGCTATTCTGTTCTTTTATTTCGGGATTGATCTTTATTCTTTCCTGCACAAGATAAGACTGGTAAAATGCAGCAACCATTGAAAAAGTAGAGGCAAAGAAAGCTATAACCAAGCCTAGCGACCCAGGAGCTAATTGGGGAACGAATCCGCCGGCTATCTCGGAAAAGTCGGGTTTGATAAGGAAGAAGGTTGTCAGAAACGCAAAAAGCATTAATGCGACAAGAAATATCATGAGCTTCTCAAGCACTTTATAAAATCCTCTAAAGAATAATAAAGCCATCCCTATAAGATTGAAGAATATAATCCAGATTACTGGTGTAGTACCAGTAGCTTCAGCAATGGCAATACCTACTCCTATTGAATTTCCTGCCTGAAAAGAGGTAGTTACGATAAAAATCCCCAGACCTACAGTTATAGCAGCTATCTTACCCCATTTTTCCCTGATGGTCGTCAACAACGATTGCTTTGTTGCTACCCCGATCCGTGCGCCCATAATGGTGAAAACAGTCATAAAGAACATTGCGACGACTACGATCCAAAGCAATGAATATCCATATTGCGCTCCTAGCTTGGACGTTATCGTCATCTTGCTTGGTCCAAAAACTACAGCTGCAATAATTATTCCCGGTCCAAGGGAAAGAAAAACATTTTTAATCTTACCCCAGGTACTCTTGTCGTCAGTCACTGCTGTAGACGTTGCATTCTCTGATCTCTTCATTAAACTACTCGTTAAATTTTAAGTTTTATATCTATACGGTTACGTACCCGAATGTACTAACTTTATCAAGGAAAACAAATTAAAAAGCTCTTCTGGAAAAGTGAGACTATTTCGATTAAACTGTCTAATCGCGGTTGAGAATTATTACGGGCCACTCAGCTCAGCTGCACTAAATGAACCTTGCTTGTTCTCAAATTTTTTGCGGATCTTAATCACTTCATCCCGGCTAATCTTTTCGGCCTCATTATTCCATGAATTCCTTATAAAACTTGAGAGCTGGGCGATATCTTCGTCTACTATGTCTTTATTGCTTCCAACTCCCGGCATATCGCCATTAATTTCGGGGGCCTGATAGACCTTGTTGTTCACCTTTACGGGACCACTCAAACCATGCAACAAAATAGCTATCAGTGTCTCCTTACTTCCCGTCACCCACTCTGACCTGTTCAAAGGCGGCGCCAATGAACGAACTCCGTTTCCGTCAGCGCCATGACACGGCTGGCAGGTAGTTCTAAAAAGGCTCGCGCCTCTCGGGTATTGTTTCCTTAACAGATTGGCATCTTTATTACTTTCATTGCTTTTAATGTCTGCTAATATCCGTCTTAGCTGCGCATAGACCAACTGGGTAGTGTCGGGCTTTAACAATAGCGCTTGTCTATAAAAACTTGCCTCCTGCCCTTTGAGATTACTTAATACAGCATCGGTGACGTAAGCATTATTAGGGTATTTCTTCGAGATCTGTAGGTAAAGATCATTAGCTGCTTTTCCATCAAATTTTTGAATACTGCCAATCTGAAATGCCAGGTATGGTGCAATCAGTGTATCCGTCTGAGATGCTAGCTGCTGCAGAACCGGTGTATACTCCCCATAATTAGTGCTGGTCACTGCAGAACGCAATACGCTAAGTGCCTGAGTCTTAATATTCCAGTCGCTGTTTTGAAGCAATGGCAGAACATCTGAAGATTTCAATAGTCCGAGTCCCTCCAGGGTCCACATAGCGTGAATTCCTGCGAGATTTCCTGAAGCCATGGCCAGTATTTCACGCAGTTTAGCAGCTGTTTGTAAATATTTTCCGTCAATGATCATTTGCTGAGCCTTGTCCCTTACCCAACCGTTCTGATGTTTAAGCATGTCTACCAACTTCAAAGGATTAGAGGGCATTTGAACGGCTTTTGCGACACCACCTTTCGGTGTTATTTTATAAATCCGTCCGCAGTTGGTTGGCTTTTCCAGTGAGCGCTTTTTTATCTCATTTTTAAGATAGTCTGTAAGAAAGGACTTATGCTGAATTATACCACGATACATGTCAACCACATAGAGGGCACCATCCGGGCCATTGTATAAACTTACGGGACGAAAACGCTCATCAAAACTAACAAGGAACTCTTTACCCTGATATGCTTGTTTAGCTTCTGTAGTAAAGCCTTTTCCTGAAAGAGCATTCCTCTTGATAAGATTGGCGGCAGGTTCGGCTACAAAGACATTGTTGTAGTATTGCTCATCAAACAGATCTCCTCTATAGAGCGCCGGTCCACAGGCTGCGGTGAAACTAACCAAGCGTCTAGCGCTATCAAGAACGTTGTCTTTATAACCCCTATTCACGCCAGGGGTTGGCCGTGCAGGGTATACCCGGTTGTCTGAAATGATCCTTTCGTTAAATCCTCGTACGCGCTGCAGATTCTCATTACCTGCACCCAAACCCGGCTGAAAATAGTCGCCTAATAGATTTTGAGAGTTGTTGTTATAATATAATCGCCCATAATCATCCTGGGTTATTCCCCACTGTCCGCGTAAATGCGTGCGCTCAGTAAGCCATTTGTCTCCAACTTTACGATATCGTTTTTCAGAACCACCGCTGTAGATCCAGTTGTCCATGGCCCGGAATAAGCCATTTGCCTGGGCTTCTACATTCCCGCCTTCTGTATAAGATTCGTCAACGAGGATCTTCTTACCAGGCTTATCGTCTTTGATCTCTATAAACCAAAGTCGCGGCGGTTCGGCAACCAGGATGCCATTTTCTATAAGGCACAAAGCCCTTGGCAACACCAGGAAGTCAAGAAAAACTTTACGCTTATCAACTCTACCGTCTTTATTTTTGTCTTCCAGGATAACAATCCGGCCATTCTTTTTATCCTCTTCGCTCCCGTCAGCATCAGTCATGTAGCCTTCCATTTCAACGACCCACATTCTATTTTTATCATCGAAGTTCATCGCAACCGGCGAACTGATGTCTGGCTCGGCTGCGACAAGCTCTATCTTAAAGCCATCCTCAAGGATCATTTTACTGATCGACTCTTCAGCCGATACCACGGGAGCAGATTCGAAATCGTCAGGCCTGACTGCACTTGAGACCTGCTCATCTGTTGCGGGATGCTTTTTCGGATAGCAGCTAATTATAAAAACAACGAGGACAAATAAAACAGAATATATTCTAGACATACAGGCATTAAATCAAACAAAAAAATAAACTAAAAACGAATATAGGCCTACACTTTAAGCTCCCAACCCTTATGATATTCCCTGGTCCATAACTTATTTGCTTGTTTATCTTTCAGGATGTGTCCGTTTTCGGGATTAATATCCAATGAACGGCCAGTTCTTTGGGCAATATTGCCTAGCTGTAAAAGCAGCGTGCTTTTATGTCCCTCGAGAATTTCAGAATTTAACTTAGCACCAGTTCTGATGCCATCGAAGAAATTTCTCAGGTGGATCGCGTCGAGTTGTTGTGATGGAGTTGAAAGACTCCTGGCATCGCCTACAACCGGATCGCCTTTAACATGGCGAAGGAGTTTACCCGCGATATCGAAAACCTTATAGGAAGTACTGTCGCCAATCAATATGGATCCTTTTTCACCATACCACATTACCCCTGCTCCTCCGCCTTCTATAGGCTGATTATTGCAACTTCGTCCTTCCCAGCTAATCATTTTATTGTCGGCAAACTGCATGTTAATTATCTGCGTATCAGGAGTTTCCCAATCATCCTGATAACGAAATCGTCCGCCCGATGAATTTACTTTAGTTGGAAAATCAACTCCCAGGCCCCAGCGAGCAAGATCAACTGTGTGAGTTCCATTATTGGCACCCTCACCGGTTCCCCAATTCCAGAACCAATGCCAGTTGTAATGTATGAGGTTATCCTGATATGGACGGCGCGGCGCTGGCCCTTGCCATAATTCATAATCAAGCCATGAAGGAACTTCCACTTTGTTGCCTATTCCTATAGATGCCCTGTTATTGGTATACCATGTTTTCGCCAGGTATGGCCTTCCTATCGCGCCAGCCTTTATCTCGGCAATGGCTCCGACAGAATTTGGCCATGAACGCCGCTGATTACCCATCTGAATCTTTCTGTCGTATTTGCGCGATGCTTCAACGATCATTTCACCTTCTGCCGGGCTGTGACTCGCAGGCTTTTCAAGGTACACATGCTTGCCTGCCTGGACCGCCATAATTGCTGCGGTAGCATGCCAGTGATCAGGAGCAGCGACCATAAGGATATCGATATCCTTGTCTTCAAGTGTTTTTCTAAAATCCGGAGCAGCCTTCGGTGCCTTGGTCTGTATCTTACCCACAGCTTCAATGAACTTGTCGGCAGCCCTCTTATCTACGTCACTGGCGTACACAACCTCGCAATCCTGCTGGTTAGCGAAATTGGTTCCTACTGCAAATCCCCGGGCATTTAATCCCATACATGAGATCATCAGGCGCTCATTAGATCCCATGATACGGCCGTAGCTTTTAGCACTAAACCCAGGAAGAATACCTCCAAAAGATACCGCAGCGGTACCGATCAGTGTCTTTTTAACGAAATCTCTCCGTGAATTTTTCATTATCTTAAATCGACTTTTTATTTATATCCTTAATTTTTAACAGGTGCGTCAGAATCTTTGACACATCTGAATCCGAGATTATTGCTTCCGCTGTTTACTTCACCCTTTCCACGACTACCCGGTTTATACCGAATACAGTATTGATCGCTGCAAAGGAAAGATCCTCCGCGCTGCACACGTTTCACCAAGCCTGGTTCATCGGGGTCAAAACTATCCGATGGGCCCTGTGGGTTGGTTTGTGGGCTTTTCGTATAATAATCACCCCGATAAAAGTCGCTACACCACTCCCAAACATTCCCATCCATATCATATAATCCAAAAGCGTTTGCCGGAAATGATTTTACCGGAGCGAGGTCTTCATACCCATCCTCGGAGGTGTTCGCATCGGGGAAATTCCCCTGGTAAATATTTGCCATCCACTTGCCCTCAGGTTTAAGTTCGCTTCCCCAATAATATGTCTGTTGTCCTTTTCCTCCCCGGGCGGCATACTCCCACTCCGCTTCAGTTGGGAGTCGCTTTCCGGCCCACTTCGCGTAGGCAGCGGCATCGGGATAACTTATGTGAACGGCGGGGTCGTTTGGCTTTCCTG
>NZ_JBBJNI010000222.1:0-3958 GCF_037719425.1 Daejeonella sp.
GGAGAGAAGTAGCTTGGTGGCTGGCCTTGATATGTACCGGCAATATTGACGTCAAAACCTTGATTTTCCGGATAATACATTACATCATCGCCTTGATGCCATTTTCCAATTGCGGCTGTTGCATATCCCTGTTTTTTTAGAACTTCCGCAATCGTAGTTTCTTTCAGGGGCAAGAACTGTGTCCAATCTGGTGGCAGGAACTTCGCATAGGGCATGTCGTGACCCGTGATCCAGTCCGTGACACGCAACCTCGCCGGAGATTTGCCTGTCATTATACTCGCCCGGGATGGTGAACAGACGGTGCAGGCAGAGTATGCATCCGTAAATTTCATACCGGACTTCGCCAGGGCATCTATGTTGGGTGTTTCGTAGAAAGAACTTCCATAACAGCTTGGGTCCGTCCAGCCCATATCGTCGACGACCATCAAAACTATATTTGGTTTTTGCTGCCCGTATACCTCATAGGTGAGAAATAATGCAACACATATAATGGCGGTGGAAATGGACTTCATTTTCAATCTATGCTTTAGTATATATCAAGAGACCTAGAAACTTCCTAAATACTAAGAAATCTATTATTAGTAAGGATAAATCGTTAAAGGTGCGAAAGTGATGCAGGAAGAATCAGGTCTCCCGACCATTGGCCATATAAAAATTGAGCTTACTGCTTTTCAACACCATCTTAAAATGCTGGATACCGGCTTCCTCAAACTGCGGACCTTCTTTTACAAATCCAAACTTCTCATAAAGTCCAATTGCTGTAAGCTGGGCATTCAGATAAATATATTGCACATCCGGCGGAAGATTATCTAATACCGTGCGTACCAGCACTTTTCCCACGCCAAACCCCCGAAATTCTTTGAGGACAGCAAAACGTTCCAGTTTATATCCCTTTTCCGTTTGGCGCCAGCGGGCGGCTCCTGCAGGAGTATCATTAAAAGTGCCCAGGAAATGGGTTGATTCATCTTCAAACTCCCACTCAAGTTCCGGCGGACAGTCCTGTTCTTCTACAAACACTTTCCGCCGTATCGCAAAAACTATTTCAAGATCTGCGGGATCTGTTACTTTTTTAACTTCTACCTTACTTTGCATCTCGTTTGGGAGAAGAATTTTTACTTTTTACTGGTGAATCAGACTTGGAATCAGGCCTCTTACCAGTCAATCCTATTTTCTTAACAGGACTGCCTTTTTTAGATTTTTTCATCTGATCTGCTTTCTCGGCAGCATCTATTGAACGGGACGTATGAATGTTGTCTTCCTGCTCTGCAAGATCAGACAATTTTTCATAATATTTGTGAAGTTTATCCAACTCTTCTTCAGTCATATCCTCCAGATCGACCATCCGGTTACTGGCTCGTTCATCAGCTGCTATTAACTCGTTTAACTTTAGCTGAATTGCCTTACTATCCTTGTTTTGAGATTTCTGGATCAGAAATACCATTAGAAAAGTAATTATTATTGTAGTGCCTGTATTTATTACCAGCTGCCAGGTCTCAGAAAAATCAAAGAACGGCCCGGATGCAGCCCATACCAGAATAACCAGAAAAGCTGCTGAAAAGGCAAATGAACTGCCGGTCCATGTTGTTACCGCATTCGAAAATTTTTCAAAAAAACTCAGCTTTTTTTTGTTGCTCATACTATAAAATTTGAATTACCAAAACCCCATAGTCGTCTAAACAAAAAACCAACCCGAAGGTTGGCTTAATGTTAAAATTTAAAGCTTGTCGTTTGCATTGATGCAATTCAGGTCATCAAAAGCCTGAGTAAGACGCTTGACAAATGTCTCTTCCCCTTTTCTAAGCCAAACCCTCGGATCATAGTGTTTTTTATTCGGTGAGTCTTCACCATCCGGATTGCCGATCTGGCCCTGAAGATATGCCTCTTTAGATTTATAGTAATCTTTAATTCCTTCCCAGAATGCCCACTGCATATCTGTATCAATATTCATTTTTATGGCTCCATAGGATATCGCTTCGCGAATCTCTTCCTTAGATGACCCTGATCCCCCATGGAATACAAAATTAACAGGTTTTTCAGCTTCCTTATTAAATTCCTTGCGAACGAAATCCTGAGAATTTTGAAGGATAACAGGCTGTAGTTTTACGTTTCCTGGCTTATAAACCCCATGTACGTTACCGAATGCCGCAGCAACAGTAAATTTATCACTAACGGTACTTAATTCCTTATAGGCATAAGCAACTTCTGATGGCTGAGTATAAAGCTTTGAGCTGTCAACATCACTGTTGTCAACACCATCTTCCTCACCGCCGGTTACTCCTAACTCAATTTCCAGGGTCATACCCATGGCTTTCATACGGGCCAGGTATTTCTTGCTGATCTCAATATTTTCCTCAATAGGTTCTTCAGAAAGATCAAGCATGTGAGATGAGAACAACGGCTTGCCGTATTGGGCGAAGAATTTTTCACCATGATCCAGCAGTCCGTCTATCCACGGAAGCAATTTCTTTGCAGCATGATCTGTATGCAGTATTACTGCCACTCCGTAGTGCTCTGCCAGTAAATGAACGTGATGTGCTGCAGAAACTGCTCCCAGAATAAATGCTTGCATATTGTCATTATTCAGAGATTTACCTGCGTAAAACTGAGCTCCGCCATTTGATAACTGAATGATAACTGGAGAATTAACAGCTTTAGCTGTTTCCATTACCGCATTTATAGAATTCGTACCAATAACGTTTACCGCCGGAAGAGCAAACTGATATTTTTTAGCAGCTTCAAATAATTCCTGCACTGCATCACCATGTAATACTCCTTTTAATTGCTTTAAGTCCATTCGTTTAGATTAATGTTTAGGGCTCGAAAATAGGAAAATTCACCTCAAGATCAAGTAAACCTCGTAGAATTCTACTGTTTATACCAACATTTCACGCAATAAGTTTGTGTGACCTTGCTTTCTTAAAATTTTTGTTTCTTTGTACGTTATACACATATCCAAAATGGCCTGGTTTAAGAGAGAAAATAAGGGGATAATTACTTCTACCGAAGAGAAAAAAGAAGCGCCTGATGGCATGTGGAATAAATGTCCATCATGTAAGAAGCCATTGCATTACGCAGAGCAGGTTGAAAATAAATACGTTTGTCACTATTGCGGTTATCACCTCCGGATAGGTTCAAAAGAATATTTTGAGATACTATTCGATAACACTCACTTCACTGAGCTTTTTGCAAATATCCGCTCCGGTGACCCTTTGGAGTTCACTGATACAAAAAAATATACCGACCGTCTGGAAGAGAGCTACGCTAAAACTGGCTTAAAAGATGCCATAAGATCTGCGACGGGTATGCTGGGTCATCAGGAGATTGTTATAGCCTGTATGGATTTTAACTTTATTGGGGGATCTATGGGCTCGGTTGTTGGAGAAAAAATAGCCCGGTCCATTGACTATTGCATTGAGCACAAAATTCCTTTCATGATGATCTCTAAATCAGGTGGCGCCAGAATGATGGAAGCTGCATTCTCATTAATGCAAATGGCTAAAACTGCAGCTAAGCTTGCACTTCTGAGTAAAGCAAAATTACCATACATATCATTGCTTACAGATCCGACAACAGGCGGCGTTACCGCTTCTTACGCAATGTTAGGGGATATTAATATTTCAGAACCTGGCGCTTTAATTGGGTTTGCCGGGCCCCGAGTTATTAAAGAAACGATAAAAAAGGATCTGCCAAAAGGCTTTCAAACCTCCGAATTCGTTTTAGAGCATGGTTTCCTTGATTTTATCGTCGACAGAAGGCAGATGAAGGCAAAATTGACGTCGTTCCTGAAAATGGTGAAATAGCTCAAAGCTTTCGGCAGGAATCCCTCAGCATTACATCTCACTTAAACATTTGACCGCTTACAATGAAAGTTCGTCGTAGG
Organism: Daejeonella sp.; assembly: GCF_037719425.1. Lineage (GTDB taxonomy): Bacteria > Bacteroidota > Bacteroidia > Sphingobacteriales > Sphingobacteriaceae > Daejeonella. The sequence continues at coordinate 3,881 of NZ_JBBJNI010000222.1, forward strand.
CCGCTGTTAAGCTTCTTTCTATTCCCTGCCCTTTGAAATCTTCGGCACCAGGTATAGAAGTAGCTTTTAATATTTCAG
>NZ_JBBJNI010000100.1:0-15392 GCF_037719425.1 Daejeonella sp.
AATAAATGTATTTATCTTTATAAAAACTGTCAACCTAATTAAGGACGAGTCAGAAGTCCTTAGTGCTCTTTGCGTTTAATTTCCGCTGGCAGAAAGAGCCGGATCTTTAATGAATAATCTCCACCACATGCGTCCGAATATTCTCTCCCATTTTCTCAATAGGCAGATCATCCGGATCAACACCAAACGGATCTTCAATCGACTCAGCGATCAGCTCCAGCGAAGCCATTACATAAAAGATGAAAGGAACCGCTGCGATTACAAAATATCCCATAGAGGATACATAGCCGATTGGAAGTGTAATCACATAGATAAAGACGAACTTTTTAATGAACGAGCTGTATGACATCGGAATAGGCGTATTCTTGATGCGCTCGCAGGCTCCGCAGATATCTGTGAACGCCTGCAGCTCATTATTGATCACGATCAGTTGATCGCCGGTGATGACCCCTTCTTTGTAGAGGCTGTTGGCACGCTCAACTATCATCGATGCAACCTGGTTAGGCCCATGCTTTTGCTCGTCAAGAGATTCAAATTCAGGATGATCTACCTCATCCAGCATAAAGCGGGTTTTATTAGCGCGCAGGTGAGCAAATAAGGTATCAGCAAACAAAGGAATAGACTTCCTGAAGAAGCTGCGGTTAACCTTATCGTCTTTATCAAGAATAGCATTCATCTTGATCGCCAGGTTGCGGCTCGAATTGGTAAGCGAGCCCCATTGTTTCCGCGCTTCCCACCATCTGTCATAAGCGGTATTGGTGCGGAACACCAGCAAGATCGACATCACGAAGCCCAGTAGGTTATGAACCAATGTAATATTCTTGATCCAGCTAACTTCCGAAAGCTTGAGGTATTCTAACTCCCAGTAGGCAATACTTCCAGAGTAAATAGCAAGTGCCAATATCAGAGGAAACAGCTTACGGGCCGTATCTGAGCGGTGCAGGGAGAAAGTGGAGTGAAACCAATCTTTGGGATTATAGACGATCATGCAACAAACTTAGTGAAATGACGGTAAACCGGAAACTTAGACGGCAAATCGGTGTTATAACATAATTACAAGTCCCATCGTTATTACGATAATAAACCAATTTTATACTATGAAACCTGATGAGCCTGCCTGCCGTAGGCAGGCTTACCACTCACACAACGATATGATATAAGCCTGTCTGCCGGCAGGTTCATCAATATTAAAAAAAACAACTACATACAGATGAAAAAGATAGTGCTGTCCCTTCTTCTATGTTCGCAGATTGCCTTTGCACAGCAGACTAATCATAGCGGGATCCTAATTCCGCCCCCTTCGTCAGTAAATAATTTTCTAAGCGATTATGAAGCACGCGCTTATGTCCGGACCATACTAGACAGCATCAACTGGCAGCAGAACTTTACCCTCCAGGAGCAAAATGGAATAAACAATGCTTACGCGACGATTATCAATAATAAACGCGTTATTCTCTATGATAACAGATTCCTTACCGCGCTGGATCAGTATACTAATACCAAATGGGCATCCATAAGTGTATTGGCGCATGAGATGGGGCATCATTACCGGAATCACCTCGTCACAGGAAAAGGCAGCACACCGGCTACGGAGCTTGAAGCTGATTACTTTTCAGGTTATGCTCTTGCCAAAGTAGGGGCAACCCTTGCTGATGCTACCGCTGCAATGGAGAAGATATCTCCAATACAAGGCAATTCCAGCCATCCCGGCAGGGCACAGCGGGTGGATGCTATTCAGAAAGGCTGGTACTACGCGAAACCGATAAACACATCAGCTACAACAGCCGCCCGGCCGCCGGTTCCGCAGCCGCAGCAGAACCCGCCACCACCCGTAAACGGAGGGGGCTGGATCAACCTTTCCCTGTACGGTAACAATGCCATGACGGTCTACCTCTCAGATGACGGCCGGAACTTTAGCCCGGTGCCGATGAAGACTACCCAGCCCTTTGTGTTTAAATACGAGATATATAACTACGGCTTCCTGAAACTTGTGAACAGCCCGAATGCGGTAACCTATAAGTTAATGCATAATAAGGATTACTCAATCATCTGGAACCGGAAGACGAATAACTGGACGGTGGTAGAAGTGAAATAGTATCAAGTAGCAAGTATCAGGTAGCAAGACAAAACCCATAAAGATGCTATAGTTAACTAATTTCTTTCACAAGAAGTCCCGCTGAATCAGTGTCTAGATATAACAGGCAGTTTCCATGCCGCTGAAGAATGCTCGATGGGTATTGATTGCTCACCGCCTGTTCCAGGCAATTCCTCACCGCCTCAGCCTTTCGCTTGTCGGGGACTGAACAGATAATATGCTTGGCTTTTAAGATCTGCTTAACCGACATGCTGATCGCCTGTTTTGGTACATCGTCAATAGTTTTAAACCAGCCCTCGCCAAGTTGCTGCTTGCGGCATTCCTCGTCGAGGCTGACCACCAGGTAAGGCTCCTCCGTATCAAAGTCTGCAGGCGGATCATTAAAAGCAAGATGGCCATTCTCGCCAATCCCGACGAGCGCAACATCTATCGGGTTTTGTGTGATTAGATCACCCAGGCGCTGGCATTCCTTTTCAGGAGCCGTTTCACCATTCACCAGGTAAACCGCTTTCAGCGAGGGCACATGTGCAAGGAACCGCTCCTGCAGATACTTCCTAAAGCTCGCTGGCGATGATTCCGGCAAACCAATATATTCATCCAGATGGAACATCGTAACCCTGCTCCAATCGACATCTTCTTTAATCAGCTGCGTTAACGTTTCAAACTGGCTTGCCCCTGTTGCCAGGATGATATTCGCCTTGCCTGTTTCGACGATGGCTTTCCGTATCAGCTCCGCGGCAGCTTTTCCGGCAGCAATGCCCAGTTCAAGGGGATTGGGTTTGATTACGATTTGCATAGGAGGGAAGGTACAACTATTTCGGGTACGGCACCGTAAACCAAAACGTACTTCCCTCACCAACCTTACTGTCAACCCCGATCTTCCCGCCATGTTGCTTAACAATCTCAGAACAAATGTACAGGCCTATACCAAGCCCGGAGTATTTAGGCCCCGAGTGGTCGGCACGCCAGTACCTGTCGAACAAGTGCTTTTGCTGATCTGCCGGTATTCCGGGCCCGAAGTCCTGCACGGATATTTTAGTGCTGCCCTCAACCTTTTCTACATGTAGAATGATCTGACGGGAACCGGGGGCATATTTTACAGCGTTGTTTACAAAATTCACTACCACCTGGTCAATGCGGTGCTCGTCGCCATAAACCGTGGCTTCCTTGTCGCCGTTGGTGATCAGCTCGTATTTCCCGCCTAAACGCACATGATTGCAGCACATTTCCAGCATCTCTGATACGGTAAAGGTCGTTTTGTTCAGGCGCAAATGGCCTTCTTTAAACTGGTGCATGTTCAGGAGATCTTCAACCATAGCCCCTAACTTATCCATGCTATTGTTTGATGCTTCTACCAAACGGGGTATCAGCGGATTCGTGGGATTATTTTTCAACCTGTCCAGCATTTGAAGGTTGGCCTTTAAGCTGGTTATGGGTGTTTTAAGCTCGTGACTGGCAATGCCGAGGAAGTCATCCTTGCGCTGCTCAAATTCTTTCCTTTCGGTGATCAGCTTGGTCACACCCACCATCCGGTTGGCGCCGCTTTCACGATCCCTTATCGTTTTCCCGGATGCACTGATCCAGTGTTTTGACCCATCCGGCCATAGGATCTCGTATTCGGCAGTATAGGTCTTGTCGTTTTTCACAGCATCATCAACAGCTTCCTGTACATAGTCCCGGTATTCCGGAAGAATGGAATTGATGAGGTCCTCGAAATTAAACTCGGCCTCAGGAGTTTTGCCGAAATTCTGTTTACAAAGCGCAGTACATGTCATCTTGCCTGTATTTAAATCCAGGTTATAAGAGCCCAGTCTTCCCGCTTCCAATGCCAGATCCAGCCGGTCCAGGCCTTCCTTAACCTTTTCGTGTGCTATCGCCAGCTTGTTCTGACTTGAAGCCAGATCCTCCATCGTGGTACTCAGTTCCTCATTTGCTGAGGACATCTCCTCATTAATAGCAGAGAGTTCTTCATTTGCCTCCTGCTGCTTTTCTATTTCGGTGATCGATGACAATCTCAATTCTACCTCATCCATGACGATCTTTGCCATGCCGGCCAGTATTTCCTGATCCCGTTCGCTAAAGGTCCGGGTCTTTTTGTCAATCAAACATAATGTACCGATCCTGAAGCCATCATGTGTGGTTAAAGGGGCGCCGGCATAAAACTTCAAACCAAAAGAACCGGTCACGTTCGGATTAGCTAGAAGGCAGGGTTCATCCCCCGCATTCTCAAAAACGGTTACCTCAGGCTTCAGTACAGCAAGTGAGCACAGGCTGACACCTCTTGGGGTAACCTTTGCTTTGCCCATTCCGATATTTGCTTTGAAGTAAACCTCTTCCTTATCAACCATGGAAATTAACGAAATAGGAACGTTGAATATTTGCGTGCATAGCCGTGCAATATGGTCAAACGCATCTTCCGGGGGGGTGCCAAGGATCTGGTAACGACGCAAAGCTTCAATCCGCTGTGCATCATTATCAGGGATAATGTTCATTCCAAAAGTATTCTCCATCAAGGTTAATAAGCAAATAGGGTAGAGATAGTTTTAATTACTTGATACTTGTTACTTGCTACTTGATACTTATATCTGCTACTTGATTCTCATAAGAATCGTATATTTACTTAAACGAAAGTTCCGCCTCTCAAATATCAATTTTCTCAATCGAAATTTCTAAAAAACCTTGCCGTCCATAACCAGGAATGGTGGGAGACATGTTCGTACTTCGTTCGTAAAAGAACAGAGAAAGATGTAGGACAGATCCGGGGAGCATTCGGCGGTTTCCCGAAGCTTTCCCGGAACTGTCCCGGAACCATCCCGGAAGTTTGGAGAACGAGGTACGAACCATTCCGGGACCCTTCCCGAAGCCGGGCGGATTAAAATAAGCCTGAAAAAGTGGAAGCACAACCTCGAGAATGAGGTTTCTTATAAGTTAATATTGTGCGAGAAATTGGGAGTAACCCGCTGTATCTGGCTTCCGCAAGGAGCCCTTACTAATATACGGATTTAGGGATTAGCTTGTTTCATAAAATAGATTTTCTTGGATAGGTTTATTGCGAAAATGCTGGCTGGATTCCCATATTCAAAACTCAGCTGTCAGGGTGATATCACAAAGGTGATGTTCTGGCAGCAAAAGATAATATTTGAGTTCCGGACGCTTCTCTGCGCTTTGCTACACTCTCCATTCTCCACTCTCAACTTCCTCTAAAACAGCATAAAACAGCAAATACCCACCCATCAAAACGACATAAATGCCCCTAAATAAGACAGTCTTAGGTCATAGTGATCTCAGTGTTATCTAAGGTGAAAGAAGAGTTGAGTTTTTGGGAGGGGGAGGATGCGGTTATGGGGACGAGAACATGGATGTGCCATTATATTGGCGCTGTGATTAAAGATGGATTGGCAATCAATAATGACAGATCTAATTTATTAACTATTCTAGAAAATCTGGATCCACAAGTCTAGAGTCTGGATCCCACTTATTCTTAAGTTCTTGTGATTTTGAGAAATCAATTAAAATATATACTTTTGAAAAAAAAATAACCTTTGGGGTTAATAATATTAGGTGGAAATAGCATTTACTGACAAAAGGCTCAAAAAACTTATGAACGATCAAAAGTTGCTTCAGAAGGAGTATGGGCATCTTGGAGCGAAGATCATAAGGAGGCGACTCGATGATTTAAGGGCAGCAAGCACTCTGGAAGATATGAGGTTGCTGCCCGGGAAGTACCATGAATTAAAAGAGAACAGGAAAGGTCAAATCGCAGTCCATGTAGAAGAACCAAAAAGATTGATATTTATACCAGATCATGAGCCGGTTCCTCTTACATCAAATGGGGCAATAAATTGGAAAGAAGTAAGGAGTATTAAAGTTTTAGAAATAGTAAACTATCATGGGAAATAGGGAAAACATCTACAGGCCAGATTCGGTAAGTCCACCTGGTGATACCTTGGGTGAGATCTTAGAAGATATTGGGATGACACAAAAGGAACTTGCTGAAAGAATGGATAGGCCAGAGAAAACAATTAACGAAATTGTCAGAGGTAAAGCTGCAATTACTCCTGATACCGCGATTCAATTAGAAAGAGTTCTTAATACTCCAGCTCACTTTTGGATTCAGCGAGAATCTCAATATCAAGAATCAATAGCAAGATTCAAAGAGCAAGAAAGGTTGGAACAGTCTATCGAGTGGCTGAAAACTGTTCCGTTGAATCAGATGGTAAAATACGGGTGGATTAAGAAATCAGCAAATAAAATTGAACAGCTTCAAGAGGTTTTAAACTTTTTTGGAGTCGCTTCGGTTCAGGGGTGGAAATCGTTATGGCTCAGTAGTGAACCAAAGGCAGCATTTCGGATATCCTTAGCATATACGAATGAAAATGCAGCTATTGCAGCATGGTTAAGACATGGTGAAATCAAGACAAAACATAGTAGCTTGCCAGAATACGATGAAAAAAGATTTAAAGAGAATCTTTGGACAATACGTGATTTAACCAGAAAAAAAGAAGACTGTTATAAAGAAGAGATAAAACGCCTATGCAACGATGCCGGGGTAAATGTGATTTTCAGTCCAGTTCTACCTAAAGCAACGATTAGTGGTGCGGTAAGATGGGTAGGAAATCATCCGCTAATTCAGCTAAGCCTGAGGGGAAAATACAATGATCGCTTTTGGTTTACATTTTTTCATGAAGCTGCACATATATTGCTACATGGCAAAAAGGACTTCTTTCTAGAAGGCATAGAGGATAAAACCTCGCATAAGCAAAAGGAAGACGAAGCGGACGATTATGCAGCAAATTTTTTAATTCCTAACGAAAGATTGAATACATTTATTACCCAAGGGGACAAAAGCCCTAATGCGATTATAAGATTTGCAAATGAATTGAGTATTCATTCCGGAATTGTCGTTGGACAACTTCAAAATGTAAATTTTCTATCGTATTCATATTTAAATGACATGAAAACCAACTTAAACATAGAAATGGATTAGACTTAGATGGCACTTGCAGAAGGTAATTTCCAAGAGATTAGAGGGCGAGTTCTTGATGCTTACAAGAATGAGGATCCTATCATGGCGAAATTTAGAAAATATGCAAGACGACTAACGAACGACATAAAGCCCATTAGAAAATATTCTGTAAATGCTGTTTCATTTGTTTCCGCTGATGGAGGAGATAATAGGTTGTTTTTTAACCCTGCAGTAATTGAATTGGTTAGGGTATCGATTCTAGAGGAAATCAATGCGCACTTGACGCTATTGCCGGGAATACCAAGGAATCAGCTTTCAATGAACGGGTAAGAGAAAACAGCCCCTTATTAGTAGAACATTTAAAACGCTTATGTCAAGACTTACAGATGAACCTTGTTGACTTATCGTATTTACTTAAAGGAATCGAGGACCCCGGGAAAAGTACTCTTTCAAAAGGAGTATTTACTTCGTGCCTCTCGCTAAAAATTACTCGGACGTTTTGAACGGAAGAAATAAACGCCCCCTCTATTACAATTATCCGACGAAAAAATTAGTAAAAGCATGGAAAGAAAGATGGTTTAAAAATAGGAGAGGGAATATAGATATCATAACGAAGGTTCTTGAGTTTAATCCTAGTGACTTCCAGATATAATATTCTGTAAAACAAAGATTTCATAATTCAACATTCCTGACGTTATTTGAAGACCACCGCTGCCAAATCTTACTTCTCCCAATAATTTCCCTAAATTTATTCCAAAACCTCTCACCCCTTCATGCGTATACATATAATCTATCATCACACCGCAATCCCATTAATATGAACCCCTTCCTTCGAATATTAACCATCCTCTTCATTTTAATTTCCTTCCGGCCAGCAGTTGCGCAGGTGGAGGTGAATCCCGATTCGCTCTTTGTGCAGGCAAAGAAGCTGGCCTTTGAGGACAAAAATTACATAGAAGCAATTAAGCTGAGTAAGCAGGCGCTTCAGGCAAATCCGGATTATCTGGACATCCAGGTGTTTCTCGGAAGGCTGTATACTTATGCTGAGATGCCTGATAGTGCGCGGGTGGAGTTTAAAAAAGCGCTCGACTTAAAGCCAGACTATGAAGATACCTTTCTGGCATATGGCTCGCTGGAATACTGGACAAAACACCCCGAGCAGGCATTGGTAATTATCAATGAGGGGCTTGCATACAACCAAAAGTCGGAGGCGCTTCAGCTTTTGAAAGCCCGTGTCCTTGCAGAGCTAAGGCGTTATCAGGAAGCCAATTCTACGTTGTCTGCGCTGCTTGAGGCTAATCCGGTTAATACTGAAGCTCGTGCGCTTTACGGAAACCTGGGCAGCTTGATTTCAAACAATAAGATCGGTGTAAACTATGACTATGTTTATTTCGACAAGCAATTTGATGATCCATGGCATCTCACCAGCGTGGAGTATTCGCGTCTGACAGGTATCGGGCCAATAATCGGACGGACCAGTCTGGCTAATCGTTTCGGCAATACGGGCACCCAATTCGAGCTGGAAGCTTACCCGCTGCTTTCGAAAACCTTCTATGCGCATCTGAATGGGGCATACTCGAGTAGTTCGGTGTTTCCAACCTACCGGGCAGGTTTCTCGCTATTCGCGGCCCTCCCCGCAGCTTTCGAGGTGGAAGCGGGTTTCCGGATGCTAAATTTCGGTGAACCCATCTGGACTTATGTCGGCTCCCTCTCCAAATACTATAAAAGCTTTCTGTTTACCCTAAGAAGCATGATGACGCCAATAAACAGCTCTGTATCCAAGGCATGGCAGTTCAATACACGTTTTTATATTGGCGGGGCAGATGATTACCTTACCCTGGGCCTGGGTACTGGTTTGTCCCCGGATAACCCCCGGAATAATTCCTTGTTCAACAACGGCCAAGGCTACAATTTAAAGTCTAACAGCATTTCGGCCGCTTTCCAGCATTCCATTAAAACGTCGAATATTGTGGTGCTAAGAGCTTCATTTGCCGATCAGGAATACCGTCAAAATACTCATGGCAATCAGTTTGAAGTGGGTATAGGTTATATGCGAAGATTCTAGATCAGGTAGCTTCCTTTTTCTTGGTGAAGCCGGCACGGGTCATTTCTCCCCAGGAGTTTTTCTTTCGGAGGAAATCAATATTCCCCTGCACTACACACCATACCACAAATGGGTGGAATATCACAGGTTCTATAAATGCGGTCGCTATCAGGTTCAATATGTCCTTGCGCGACTTATACTGGTTATAGGTTATCACTTCCATTAATATCGCGAATACGGAAAACAGAACTCCAAAGCTGTACATGAATACAAACAGGGTAATTACATAGGTCCAGGTAAAGTAGCCCAGCAGCGTCATCCCTATGAGTATAAAGAACCCAAAGAACTCGACCAGTGGGGCTAAAAATTCAAAAAAGAACCAGTAGGGGTAGCTAAGCATTCCCATTAACCCATATTTTGGATTAAAGAACATTATCTTATGAAATTTTAAGGTCTCAATAGTTCCTCTGGTCCAGCGGTTACGCTGCCTTCCCAGGATCTTGAACGAGGCGGGGGCCTCCGTCCAGCAAAGCGGATCAGGAATAAAAGCGACCTTGTAGGGTAGACTAGCCTCCTCCATATGCCGCCTCATCCGTACTATCAGCTCCATATCTTCACCTACAGTATTATGATTATACCCACCACACTTTATCACAATCTCTTTATCAAATGCTCCAAACGCTCCCGAGATAAGCAGCAGCCCATCAAGCCTGCTCCATGCCATCCTGCCCAGCAAAAACGCCCGAATGTACTCCAGGGTTTGTACGCGCGGTAAGAACTGATCGGGCAAATGGATCTTCAGTAGTCGACCGTTCGAGATCTCGCAGCCATTCGCTATCCTCACCACTCCCCCGGTCGCAATTACTCTTTTATCAGGCGACTCCATAAAAGGCTTTACCAACTTAAGGAGTGCATCCTGTTCCAGGATACAATCCACATCGATGCATACCACGTAATCGTGTTTGGCGATATTTACACCCACATTCAGTGCGTCAGCTTTGCCGCCATTCTCTTTATCCACCACGATCAGCTTGCTGTAGATCAGGTTCCGGCTTTTATAAACCCCTTTGATAGGTTTGGTGTCCAGCTGTTCATTCACAAAAAGGTCTGTCTTATACAGGTCGTAAACCTCCATCAATTTCTCAATAGAATCATCCTTGCTACCATCGTTGATGATAACCACCTCCAGGTTATTATAATGTATAGAGAGGAGGGATCGCACATTCTCAATTATATTCGCGCCCTCATTATAGGCAGGTGCAAGGATACTTATACCTGGTAGCTGGGTAGAACGGGCCAGCAAACGATAATTAGTATAGCTGTTTTTTCGAAGATATTTTTTGATCTCGCCAATGGAATATAAGCCAATGAAGATATTTCCCGAGATCAGCATGAGGGCATATCCCAGCAGGATGTAATTGATTATCTCAAAAGCTATATGCCACCAGTTCATTTTACTTCCGATTTAATTTCGGTGATGATACGGTCGAGCGGGAAGACCGCAGCCTTTGTATGAGATTCCAAGGCCGCCATACCATTTTCGCCTAAATCCGCAAGCGAATAAGCCGAGGCAATAACCACCTTGATATTTTCAGAAAATAAAAGGGAAGATAGAAAAGGAATGTCTTCCTCGGTCCCAATCTGGGAAAGGGCCTTAATAATAAGCAGCTGATTTTTTTCTTCTTCTGAACGAAACCGATTTATTAATTGCCGGGCAGTGTCTTGTGTTTGTAATTCGGTACAGGCCAGAATTGCCTGGCGCCTGACCTCGCTGTTCTGATGACTCAGGCAGGCCCGCACTTCTTCATACAATTCAAAGCGGAAATAGACTTTAGCGAGCTTTAATGCGAAAATAACGACTGTATCGTTTTTGGATTTCAGCCATTTGTCTATCCCTGTAAAGTTTTCGGGTGGCAATCGCGAGAGCTCTTCCAGGATCCTAAGCCGCTGCCATTCGGATATCGGATAAGTTACGTCATCAAGGAAGCGGAGGCCATCGAAGCCGGATAATTTTAATATCGTGTTTTGCGCCTCTACCCGGATAAGCCGGCGTTCGTGATTAATGAACCTGGAAATCTTATCTTTAAATTCATCCATCCCCATAATTCCGGCCTGCTGGATACCCGCGGCCTTAATGTGCCAATGGGGACTATCCAGCATTTTCGATACCCGGGTGTTCAGCTTTACCTGGTAGAACGCACGTTTAAGATTAGCGGCCGCCGTTCCCGACATGCTGTCCATAGCAGAAAGCAGTTCGATAGTGATAAGCTTGCGAAAGTATGGGTTGGGGAGCAGCTTTTGAAGCCTTTTTGGGGTGGGGGGTAGGTCATTTTTTATGATTTCAGGGCTCCCATCTTTTTCCTGAGGTTCCACCTCTTCGAAAAATATGGCCTTACGAATAAATGTATCGGCGATAAATTTCCAGCGCTCGTACCTGGTTTCGCGCTTGTTCACTATATAGAGGTAGTTGAGAATAAAGGTGCAGAGGGTTGTCGTTACCAGCCAAAAGGTGATTATAAGATACCCGAAAAATGAAAGTCCGGGGCCAATTAAATTCGTGATATCGAAAACTTCCACGTAAGATGGATTAAGAACTATGCGCGCGGTAAGAACCGGTTTACCCGTACAGATAATTCGTTAGGGCTAAAGGGCTTGGTAATATAATCGTCTGCACCCAGGCGAAATGCCTCAAGTATCACATTCTCCTGTCCCATGCCCGAAAGTATAATTACCTTAATCTTCTGCTCATATTTTTGCCTGATGTAGCCGGTGAGTTCCATGCCTGAGGAATAAGGCATCATAATATCGGCGATAACCAGATCAGGCACGTGTGTATCGATAAGTTCCATGGCTTCCTTTCCGTCCCGGGCAACGATTACATTGTGTCCGTCTTTCTTCAGGCGGAATTCCAATGTTCTCAGCATTAGCTCATCATCTTCGGCAATCAGAATTTTCATGTCAGAGTCTAATATGGTATGCTTGGAGAGCGAATAGTATAAAGATAATTTAAAAAAACCCCAATTGTTTGATAAAGATCAAATTGCTAATGTTTTCGTATTCAGATGTGCTCTCTGGTATCTCATTAAGATTTGATCCCATGCCCCATTAGAATCCTTAATGGAGGTAGTCCTCGGTTATCTGCGGGTTCCGGGGGGATGCCACTGGATTTTTTCGTGCAGACGCTGGTCCCATTTCTAATAGTCATGGTGCTATTTTATGGGTATTGGAGCCGTGCTTACGCAATTAGTTGCGGAAGCGCGTTGATGATGATCCAGTATTTAAGTTTGCAGCAGCAGGATAACCTTTTCCCTGCAGTGCAGCGATAGGGATTACCAGTTCTTTCTGACCTTCGACGGATCGGGTGACCTTCCCTTTTTTCGCCCCTTCCTGTTTACTGGCTGCAACACCATTCTTGCTATCGACAGCCACTTGGGCTCCGGATGTGGTATCTTTTGAGCTGACATTCTCTGCAATCGCATTTCCCTGTGAATCAAGATTCATTTCGCTCAGAGCATTCGTCACTGCTGCTTTTTCCTGAGCACTAAGGCTTTCGTATTGAACGCCGTATACGTTTAACACGCGAATGGCATCTTTCATCGTATTCGTTCCGCGTTCATATACATCCCGGTGAATATATAGCTTCCCATTTTCGGCTACAATCGTTTCATATCTCAGCTCAACCAATACAGGCTGCCCCAGTTTTACTGCTTCGGTCTTTTTTTTCTGTTTTTCAAGGTCTTGAATGCGCTCTGCCGTGATAGGTGTGCCGGAAAGTTGTCCGAGAACAGTGGCAAGATCCTGGACCTGATCATTGGTCAGGCCCACACAGCCGTGTGAGGCAAAGTCCCCTAGTTTTGTCGCAGGTTTCCCTCCATGAATTAATGAAGGTGATCCGATCGGGATTTTAATGAGTCCCAGCGGATTAAGCTCGCTTCCTGCGGCAACTTTCTTACCCGGCTGAAATTTACCTTTTACCCAGGGTTCATCGGGTGGTGTCCAGGTTGGATTAAAGATGATGCTTTCAGCCCTGCGCATGCCGGTAGGTAAAGGAAATTCCGGGTAGCCAATACCGATGCGGTAACTCTTAAGCAATTTTCCCTCCTGAAATACGTCCATTCGAAAAGCCGGAGCATTAACAACAATGCGGGTGTCGGTCGGAACGGCATTAGGCGTAGTAGGGAACAAGCCATCTATATCGCCGCTTGCATAGCGTTGCGATACCAGCCTGAACAATTGATCTGCCTTGTCCGGCCCTAGGATCTCCCTGATCTGTTCTTCGGACTGCTGTTTCGCCGCACGGGCTGAACCGAGATAGTTTGTTCCATCCTCGCTAAGGTTAGCAACGGATGCGCTGGCAGCTACTTTTAATTTTGAGATCTGCTCGCTGGTTAATTGAAGCTGAGAAGTCAGTGTTTCCTGGAAATCTTCTTCTAAAAACAGCGCATCCAGAACGGGTAGAGTCAACCCGAAATCCTGAATGTTGCGCGTGGTGTCCGATCGAACGAGGGTGTCAGCCTCATGAACAGGCTCTGTTGTTGTCGTATTTTGGTAATTACATGCCGACAGCAATCCAAGGATACCGAAAAATGCCAGGGTACGTAAGTTTCTTTGTTTGGCAAATGCTGCTAAGCTCATATAGATGGTATAAGTATTTATTCTTTCTGAATAACCAATTCTAAGGATTGATTAAAATTTTTAAAGCCTTTGATTTAATATCTGCCTTTAGATAGAACTACAAAAACATCTTTTTGTTTAAGGTGAATCGGACGCGAACCAGTGGCCCTCGGATTAATCCCGCAACTGCGTCCCGAAACTTTGGGATAACCAGCTGGCTTTAAAAAAATATAGTTCAACAAAAAAACCCCACCGGACATGGTGGGGTTTGCTCCCGAGACTGGGCTCGAACCAGTGACCCTCTGATTAACAGTCATAAAAGGCTCTTTTCTATTCTTTTTGTTTTTTATCATTGTATTGATAATCAATAAATTAATATTTTTTAGTATGTTGTTACTTGTCGTTATTTTGCGTTATTAATGCCATTTTTGTGCAAATTTTGTGCACATAAAACTTGGTTATTATAGTCAAAAACGCAATATTTGTAAATAGTTGTGTGCAAATAAATGACTTTTTTATGGATTTGATCAAAAAAGAGGCAAAAGTCTCGCTGTATCTGGATACAAGACGACCTAAAGAGGATGGCATTTACCCCGTAAAACTTAGGGTGTATTATGGTAAAGCAAAGATGTTTGATACTGGTATGTCTTTATCTGAAAAAGATTTTGAAAAATCTTATTTGTCTCAAAAGCCAAAAACTGAATATCAGCAACTAAAAATATCCTTCATGGCTATTGAAGCAAGAGCCAACGAGGTAATTAAAGAATTAAAGAAGTTTAGTTTTGAGAAGTTCGAAAAGCAATTATTCAGAACTAAGTCTAATATAAATAATGTAATAGATCATTACGACCGGTATATATATCAGCTAGAAAAAGATGAACGTATCGGTACCGCCTCCAGCTATCGCTGCAGTATCACTTCTATTTTGTCCTTTAGTAATGAAGGAAGAAAAAAACCAATAACTCATATCCCTTTCGAAAAAATTAATCCAGAGTTTTTGAATAAGTATGAAAAATGGATGGTACGAAACGATAACTCCAAAACTACTGTAGGTATTTATCTCAGGGCTTTAAGAGCAATATTTAATAAAGCAATGGAAAACAGCGATATCGATCAGGAAATCTACCCGTTTAAGGCCTATAAAATTCCTACTGGGAAAAACGTTAAAAAGGCTCTTGAGGCTCCAGAACTTAAAGCTTTATATACAGCAGAAGTAACAGATCCCTTTATAGAGAAGGCCAGAGATTTCTGGTTTTTCAGTTATCAATGTAATGGAATGAATTTTAGAGATATTACAGAATTAAAGTTTAAAAATATCCACGATACTTACTTTTCCTTTTTAAGATACAAGACCATTAATACCACCAAAGAAGATCCCACACCTATCGTAGTGCCTTTAACGAGTTATGTAAAAGATATCATAAAGAAGTATGGCAATAAAAAAGTAAAGCCGAACGATTATGTTTTCCCCGTTTTTCAATCCAGTATGTCTGCAAAAGAGCGTCATCGGGCTAACCAGAATTTCATTCGTTTTGTAAATCAACATATGAAGAGACTGGTTGAACAATTAGAACTTTCCATCAACTTGGGAACAATGGTGGCCAGACACTCATTCACCACAAAAGTAACCCGTACCATGGGATTAGAATTTGCCCAGGAAGCACTTGGGCATA
>NZ_JBBJNI010000101.1:0-6957 GCF_037719425.1 Daejeonella sp.
TTACCTTTTTTGAAAAAACCTCTTCTCTTTCTTTGTTGTCGAAATCTCCCATTGTCATTTTTTTTAGGTTGGGGTAAATATAATAGATATTCGCAAAGTTACAAATTGATTTTTTTTATAGACACTTTGACATTTTCCTAAACGTGCTATCTTGTATTTCAAACTTCTTTCCCGAAAAGGTCATATATAGCACTTGGAGTCATTTGGTATCCTAACTTAAAAATGTGCGTTTTGGTAAAATTATTCGTCTGGTCTAAATATGAATAATTTTACCTACACTTACAGTTACCAACCAATGAAAAAATTTCTACTTCTGCTGGTTATTTCTTTAGCTATAGGTTCCTGTAAGAAGTCCACATCTTGCAATGTTAATTCAATCGAGCAGTTGCCTTGGGCAGTTAACATGGTTGCCGGGGGCGGCTCTTGTCTCATTTATGGTGGCGCCAAATTTTATTCTTACACTTTTAGTGGCGAACAGGTATTTTATTTCACAAACTTGCTTTCTTCGAATTCAAACTGCGTCGGAGGAATTTACTATTGTTCGGGGAATAAGCTTTCCTTTAGTGAGGATGAGTCCCGGGAATTTTTTAATAAAAGGAAGAATGAGATGCTGTTATGGTCGAAAAATTAATAGAATTATGTATCGCTTAGGCCGTTTGTTCTTCCAGCAACTGCTTTTCGTACAGTTCAAAGTAAATTCCTTTTTGCGCCATGAGGGTTTTGTGGCTCCCTTGCTCCATAATTTCACCCCCATCAATAACCAATATCTTGTCTGCATTTTTAATTGTAGACACGCGGTGTGCTATTAAAATACTGGTTTTATTTTTCATGACCCTGCCCAGGTTATTAAGAATCTGCTCCTCTGTTCTCGTGTCGACAGCTGAAAGACAATCGTCGAATATGAGGATCTGCGGTTCTTTAATGATTGCCCGGGCTATGGAAAGCCGTTGTTTCTGACCACCAGAAAGTGTAATTCCCCGTTCCCCGATCAGGGTTTCAAATCCTTTCTCAAACTCTTTGATATTCTGATACACCGCTGCGTTCTTTGCGGCATTCTCAATGCTTTCATTATTAGGGTCGGCGATACCAAAGGCTATATTGTTTTTTATACTGTCAGAAAACAGGAACACTTCCTGAGGCACAAAACCAACCTGTTGCCGGAAGTTATTCAGGTCAAGGTCGCGAAGTGGCTTTCCATCGATTAGGATCTCACCTGTATCAGTATCATACATTCGCATTAAAAGGTTGGCGATAGTCGACTTACCAGATCCCGTGCGACCGATGATCGCAAGGAATTCGCCTGGTTTAACTTCAAATGAGACACCTTTAATGGCCTGGATACCTGTATCCGGATATGTAAAGCTTACGTTCCTGAATTCTATACGCCCGCTAATATCTGCCGACTCTGTACGCGGGGAGGTGATTTCAGGCTGTGTATGTAAAAATTCATTGATTCTTTTTTGAGATGCTGCCGCCCGCTGAATAAGCGATGTTACCCATCCTAATGACATCACAGGGAAGGTTAATTGACTCACATAAACAATAAATTCAGCTATGTTTCCCGAGCTTATCGTTCCATTCATCACTTCAATGCCGCCGATATAAACGGTAATAATTGTACTGAGACCTACCAGCAGCAATATCAAAGGAAAAAACAAGGCTTGAACTTGCACCAGGGCCATGGATTGAGATTTATAATTCTCACTCTCCACATCAAATTTTTCCCGTACATCGTCTTCCCGAACGTAAGCCTTAATTACTCTGATGCCTGAAAATGTCTCCTGTACGAAGTTCGAAAGAACTGAAAGCTGTTCCTGGATCTTCTCGCTTCTGTTATTGATCATCGTATTTACATAATAAATAGTGATAGCAAGAAAGGGCAGTGGCAGAAGAGAATATAAGGCAAGCTTGGCATTTACACTAAACATGAACGCGACGATCATAATAAACAGCACAACGGTGTTGATCGTGTACATAATTGCTGGCCCCAAATACATGCGGACGCGGCTTACATCCTCGGTAACACGGTTCATGAGGTCGCCGGTATTGTTTCGGCGATAAAACGCCATAGACAATTGCTGATAATGATTATAGATTTCATTTTTAAGATCATATTCTATATGCCTGGACATAAGAATAATAGTCTGCCGCATGAAAAACAGGAAAATACCACGCAGAAGTGCGAGGACCAGAACGATGGCACCGAAAAGCATCAGCGTGTAGCCAAATATTTCATTGATTACATTCTGCCTCTCAAAGCCGCTAAAGAGCCTGTACACCGTTATATTTTCGCTTACAAGATCAAATGAAATTTGAATTACCTGTGCAGGAAGCACTCCGAATATATTAGATATAAGCACAAATAAGATCCCGGGAATAAACCTCCATCGATATTTATAGAAAAATTTATTGAGATAGCCGAGTTCTTTCATCTTTGCGTATGCTCCAAAATTAACCAGAATTTGTGATTCTATTTCAAGATGACCCCATTAAATTACGGGTTTCAGGCACTATGGTTTTTCTGTTTAATGATCAAAATATGGAATTTTTACTACTTTTGTCGCGTAAAGCAAGCAACCAATATGGCGTTATCTCAGTTTGATGAACAATCCGTTTTTAGTAACCTTGAACAATCCGGGCATCAGAAGGTGGTATATTGCTCTGATCCGGGTACCGGGCTGAAAGCAATTATTGCCATTCATGATACAACTCTTGGCCCTGCATTGGGCGGCACAAGGATGTTTGCTTATAAAACGGAAACGGAAGCGTTAAACGATGTTTTGCGTTTATCCCGCAGTATGACCTACAAGGCAGCTATTACCGGCTTGAATCTGGGCGGAGGTAAAGCAGTTATAATTGGAGACAGCCGCCTGCAGAAAAGCGAAGCTTTGATGAGAAGATTCGGGCGATTTATTGAAAACCTGAATGGCTCATTTATAACAGCTGAAGACGTTGGTACCAACCCCAGAGATATGGAATATATCCGTATGGAGACCAAATATGTTACAGGTATTCCAGAATCGATTGGAGGAAGTGGCGATCCTTCACCGGTGACAGCCCGCGGTGTTTTTATGGGGATCAAGGCTTCTGTCAAAGAGTTTTTTGGAAATGATAGCCTTGCCGGAAAATCTATTGCTGTCCAGGGTATTGGACACGTAGGCGAGATACTGGTTGGATTGCTGAGAAATGAAAATGCTAAAGTATACATCAGCGATATTAACGAGGAACGGCTTGGACAAGTAGCACAAAAGTATGGAGCTGAGGCAATATCAACCAATAAGCTATTCGATCTTGATATAGATATTTATTCTCCATGTGCACTTGGAGCAACGGTGAATACCGAAACTATTAACCGGCTGAAATGTTCTATCATCGCTGGTTCTGCTAATAATCAACTGGCAGATGAAGAGGTGCACGGAAAGATGCTATTGGAAAAAGGCATTTTATACGCACCTGACTACCTGATTAACGCTGGGGGTCTGATTAATTGTTATTCGGAAATTGCAGGGTTCAATAAAAAGAAAACTCTTCAAATGACTGAAAACATTTATGAGGCAACCCGGAGAGTACTAAAGAAATCGAAAGAAGAAAATATCCCAACAAACGAAGCAGCTAATAAAATAGCTGAAAAGCGGATTGAGGATATTCGGAAAATAAAAGCAGCCTGGTAATCAGGCGTTATAAATAAATCGTTCTTATACATGTTAAATAGAAGGCACCTGCGGGTTAAAGCGTTGCAGGTATTATATTCCTACCAGCAATCGGACTTAAAAGATGTGAAGCCATTTGAAAATGCTTTGCTTCAAAATGTCGATAAGGTTTATGAGATGTACATTTGGTTGCTTTCATTGCTGATTGAAGTAGCGGAGTATAGCGTTATTGATGTCGAAGAACGGGCCAATAAGCATTTACCATCTGAAGATGATCTGAATGCAAGTGATATGCTAAAGAGCAATCTTTTTATAACCGCCTTACTTCAGAACAAGGAATATCTTGCTGCAGTTAAAAAGTATAAAATATCCTGGGATTTTGATCCGGAGGTCGCAAAATCCATTTTTTCCTCACTGAAAACGTCTGCGGAATACAAGGAATTTATTGCCTTGACTGAGCATACCATAAAATCCGACAAGGATATCATCAAGTTTATCTTCAAAAAACTGATCCTTAAATCGCCGGGAATAGAACAAGTATTTGAAGAAAAGTTTATCAACTGGCCGGTAGATAAAGAAGTCCTGCAAGCGTTGGTTGCCAAAACATTCAAGAATTTTTCAAGCGAGCAACCTTCAGAAAATCATCTCGCACAGATCTGCCCTAACTGGGATGAAGACCGACCGTTTATCCTGGACCTTTTTAATAAAGTGATCGCATACGAAAACGAATACCAGGAACTGATCTCCCAAAAGACAAAGAACTGGGAAGCTGATCGAATTGCTGTTATGGATATTCTGCTGATGAGAATGGCAATTGTTGAGCTGGTTCACTTTTCATCCGTACCGGTTAAGGTGACCATGAATGAATATATAGAAATAGCAAAAGAATTCAGTACCCCGAAAAGTAATTCGTTTATAAACGGTATTTTAGATAAAATTTTAGCCGATCTTAAAGCAAAAGGAAAAGTTCGAAAGATAGGCAGAGGACTAATAGAATAAATTAAATATGAAAAAGATCATTTTATCACTGGCCTGCGTGGCTATTTTGGCATCTTGCAGCAATCAGGATCCTAAACAATCCGCATCCACTGAAACGGAGACCGTAGCACCTCCCGTTTTTAAGTTTGTGAAAGAATCATTCGATTTTGGCCAAATTACTGATGGCGAGAAGGTTTCGCATGATTTTAAATTTACAAATACCGGCAATAGCCCGCTTATTATCACAAGTGCAACAGCCACATGCGGATGTACAGTTCCTGATTATCCAAAAGAGCCGGTTGCTCCGGGTGCAGAGGGTGTGATTAGTGTAGTATTTGACAGTGCTGGTAAGGTAGGTATGCAGAATAAAGTTGTTACGATAACCGCTAATACTGTTCCGGAGCTTACTCAGTTGAATATTTTAGGGAACGTGGTAAACGCCGCGACCGCCAAGTAATTAGTATTTTATTTAGACAATTATAATATGGAACAAATCGGACAATTTTTACCAATGCTCCTCATCATTGTGGTATTCTATTTCTTTATGATCAGACCACAAATGAAAAAGGCTAAGGATCATAAAAAGTATGTTGAAGAATTAAAAAAGGGGGATAAGGTTATCACTACCTCTGGAATTCATGGCAAGATCGTAGACGTTAATGATGCTACCTTTCTTGTGGAGGTTGATAGTGGAACAAAGATCCGTTTCGAAAAATCATCCATTTCCCTGGAGGCATCAAAGGCATTAAACACACCTGCGGTCAAATAAGCGGGAATATAAAATATACTGACGCCGCTTCATTTGAGGCGGCGTTTTTATTTGATTAAATTTGCAGATATAATTCAGATATGCCTTTTATAAAATTCAGTCAAAGTGAACGGCGGCGAATTTCTATGTTTTTCATTTGCCTTGCATTTGCGTTAGGGGCATGGCTGTTTTTTGCACTCTCGAACAGCTATGTTTACCAGGCGAGGACTGTTGTGCGTTTTGTAAATTTCCCTCAAAATAAAGCGTTTCATTCTCTGCAGTCAGATACAGTTAAATTGCAGATTGAAGGTACTGGCTGGCAGCTGCTATTCTCCAAATTACGTATCAAACCCCGGTCTGTGGATATTGACCTGAAGGATCTTAACAAGCAGACTTTTATCAACTTATCGGATCAATTAGGTTATATCAACCGGCAGTTCAGCTCGACTCAGAAGGTGGTATATGTTCAGCCGGATACCCTGTATTTTGATTTCTCCTCCCGGGCGATAAAGAGAGTGCCTGTAGAGCTGGTCAGTGATATACAGTTTATAAAGCAGTACGGAATTTCAGAATCTGTTACGATAAACCCTGCTTTTGTCACTGTAACAGGCCCGAAAGAAGATCTCTCGCGGATCCGGGTATGGAAGACAGATACCTTAAACGCTAAAAATGTTGGCAGAAATATCAGTTCAAAAGTCGCGCTTAAGCGTCCTGTGATAGCCAATATTAATATATACCCGTCATATGCGGATGTGAAGATCCCTGTAGATGAGTTCACCGAGAAGACGATTGACGTAACTATCAAAGTCCGGAACAACCGGAACTATCACGACATTAAATTGCTTCCGGAAAAGGTAAAGATAACTTTTATGACTGCTCTAAGTAATTATTCGAAAATTGACAGGGATTTTTTTGAAGTAATAGTCGATCTTGATAACTGGACTCAAAATTCTTATAAACAATTGCCGCTGAGGATTACCAGGTTTCCCGGTTTTTGCAGGCTTGTGAGGATCGAGCCTCAAACCGTGGACTTTATCATTCAGAAATAATGATGAAAATAGGAATAACCGGGGGAATTGGAAGCGGTAAAACTACAGTTTGTAAAGTTTTTGAAGTACTCGGCATTCCGGTTTTTTATGCGGATAACGCTGCGAAATCTATAATGCATACAGATGTGTTGCTTCGGCAGGATATTATTGCAGGATTTGGGCAGGAATCGTATTTCGAGAATGGAGGTCTCAACAAAAAGCATATATCTTCAATCGTTTTTAGCGACAAAAAACAACTGACAAAGCTTAATGCACTTGTCCATCCGGCAGTATTCAGGGCTTTTGATATATGGGTTGATGAGCAGAAGCATGCGCAATATGTTTTGAAGGAAGCTGCGCTGCTCTTTGAAAGTGATTCTTATAAAATGTGCGATCAATCAATCCTGGTGAAATCGCCGGAGGAGTTGCGAATCGAACGGATCATTCAAAGAGATAATACTTCAGCAGACGAGGTGAGGTTACGGATGAACAGGCAATTCTCTGATGAGAAGAAAGAAAAGCTTGCAGATCATATTATTGTTAATGATGAACA
>NZ_JBBJNI010000101.1:6967-11816 GCF_037719425.1 Daejeonella sp.
ATCAGCATTTTTTAAGCCTTTCGCATGATCGTTGATGATTTTCTGGTAATAAATGAGAATGGGTTATACTGTAAAAGCGGGGCGTTTTACCTCGATGCGGTAAAGCCAGTAGAGAGTGCAGTTATATCGCATGCCCATGGAGATCATGCAGTTAAAAATAATGAGAATATTTATTGCACAGCACCCACTGAAGCAATAATGAAACATCGGTACCAAAAAAATGCTGGAAGCAATTTTATCGTTTATCCTTTTAATGCACCATTTATGTTGGGCGGAGTGAGGATCACTTTTATCCCCGCCGGCCATATTATCGGGTCAGCTCAGGTGCTGATGGAGTATAACAACGTGAGATACCTTTACACAGGCGATTACAAACTTCAGGATGATCCTACCTGCGAGAAAATGGAATTTGTGATGGCAGATGTGCTTATAACCGAAACAACTTTTGCAGATCCATCGGTACAGCATCCCGATGCCGGTGAAGAGATCCGGAAATTAAACGACTTCAATCACAATGTTTTGCTGGGCTCTTATTCGCTGGGTAAGGCACAGCGACTGATAAGCCTGATCACAGAACATTGCCCGCAGCGTTCGGTACTGGTGCATCATTCCATTTTGCCGCTAAATAAGATCTATGAATCCTTTGGCTATCAGCCAGGAAAATATAATCTATACACCCGTAAATCAATGAAGCAGCCCGGTCAAAATTTGGTATATATCGTCCCTCCGTTAACTTTCGATAGCTATCTCCGCGCAAAGAATGTTGTGAGGGCATTTGCTTCCGGATGGAAGAGATTACAGGTAAATAACGGGCTGGAGCTTATGATCTCCGACCATGTGGATTGGAACGATATTCTGGTTATGATGGAACAGGTCAAGCCAAAAGAGGTTTGGACCCTGCACGGTAACGGAAAGCACCTTCGCCAACATTTCATAAACCAAATACCTGTCAAATTGTTGAACGCATGTTAATTGAGAATATCGATTATTATCTTGATGAGTACGGAAATTTGGTTTTTACAGAAAAATATCATTTGAAAAGAGGATATTGCTGTAAGAATAAATGCAGACACTGTCCATGGAAGTATGGCCAGGAAAAGGATATCGAGTCAACCGAAAAGTGAACATTCGCATATGGAGATAGAAAAAGAAATATTCAGCAACAAGTTTGAAAACAATCATCAGAAAGCCATTGTGAACCTGATCTACACCTATGGGTGGATAACTAATTTGCTTAAACTGCGGCTCAACAAGCATAAGATCACATTGCAGCAGCATAATATTTTAAGAATACTAAGGGGACAAAGTCCAAAGCCGGCAACCATAAATCTTCTTAAGGAACGGATGCTCGATAAGATGTCGGATGCGTCCAGAATCGTTGAGCGGCTTGTTCAAAAGGACCTGGTGCAGCGCTGTGTTAACGACAAAGACAGGCGGGCAGTCGATATTGTAATTAGTCAGAAAGGACTTGATATCCTGCAAAAATTAGATAATGAAATGTCTTCACGAGATATTTTGCAGGAGAACATCTCTGATGAGGAAGCCAGTATCTTGAGCGGGCTTTTGGATAAAATGCGGGGGTGAGGGGAGTGGTACGTTGTACGTGATACGTTGTACGTTATAAGTGGACTAGACGCTGTGTAAGTTAGAAGTTGTAAGAAATTTGATGGGCTGTTTCACAATGTGCGTATGCGCCCAGACGTAAAACGTATCACCTACAACGTATAACCTAATGCAGGAAGTACCCGATCAAGGCGATACTCACACCCAGCAGGACTGCTACAAATTTCTTGAGATTAAACTTGTGGTCTACACTTGATTCAAATAATATTGTTGTTGATATATGAAGAAATATACCAATGACGACCCCCATAATACTTCCAAAATAGATATCAATATCCCCGAAAGTTCCTTCACCTATTCTGAAGCTTAATAAATAGCCAATAGGGCTCATGAGTGCGAAGATTCCTAAGAGTACGACCGTTTTCATCTTGGACTGACGAGCGTGCACCAGAACGCTTCCCAGTGCGAACGCCGCTGGAATATGATGGAGAGCAATGCCGTATACCAATTCTGTATGCTGCCCTTTGGCCAGTGGCATTCCTTCCAGAAATGCGTGAAGGCAGAGACTTATCATTATCCCAATCGGAAATGCATAATGATCATGATTGTGTTTGTGGATATGACCATGTTCAATGCCTTCTGAGAACTGTTCCATGAGTATTTGAAGCAGGAACCCTCCTAAAATAAACAAGCCGATTTGCGATTCTCCAGAACTGTACACATCCGGCATAAGATGCAAGACCGTTATCGCAAATAAGTAAGCGCCGCTGAATGATAGGATGAGCTTCAGCCTGTTTGTGTTTTCGCTTTTAAAGAAGAACACACTCAGGCCGCCCAGGAACGCGCTGCCAAATAATAAGATCAGTTCCCAGATTTCCATTCCTTAAAAGCTTGTAAATGAAGTAATATTGTACTGAAAATATATCCAATCAGACCCCCGATTATGGCACCGAACGTAACGTCGAATGGATAATGTACTCCGACATATACCTGTGCAAAGCTTATGGAAAAAGCCCAGAGTATAGTTGTAAGTAGAATTGGTTTCCATCTGGTATAGAAAATCGTAATTAAAAAGAAGGCAAGAGCAAAGTGATTTGCTGCATGTGATGATGGGAGGCTTAACCCTGTTCCGCAGGGGATCAGATTGTTAACGTCAGCCTTTATGAGAGGGTTGTTGCAAGGCCTGACCCGGTCAAAGGCGGGTTTGAGTATTCTTGAAGACAAGTAGTCTGTGAAGCCAAATGTCATACCCATGAATATCAATATGAGCCAGCCTTTTCTGCCAAAATTTCTAACGAAGAATATGGCCATGAAAAGATAAAGGGGAGTCCAGAAATATCTGTTCCGCAGTAAAGGCATTAACCAGTCAAAATAAGTATTTGAGAGGCCATGGTTTATAAAAAAGAAAATATTCTGATCCAGCTGATTAAGTTGTTCAAGCATCGGCTTTGCGGCATATAAAAATTAGGCGATCGGAGCGGGTCTCATCAAAAGCATTTAGAGAGTGATCCCCAAAATTATCAACGATCTTAAAGCCGCTTTTTTCGAACATAGTTTCAAAGTCGGCAATGGTAAATGCTTTTACTTCTTCTTTAAAAGAGAAATCTTTATTCTTATGCTCGAATGAAATGCTCTTGATAATTTTTCCTCCTGCTACTTTTTTGCTGATATAGAAGTCTATTCCATCAGCATGCTTCACTTCCTGCTGAGTGAGGTTACGGAGGATCTTTTGAATGTTAAAATAATCCAGTACCAGAATGCCATCCTTATTAAGGGATTTTCTGAATGTTTTTAGTGCATTCACATGATCTTTTTCACTTTCGAAATAGCCGAAGCTGGTGAACAGATTAAAGGCTATATCGAAATAATTGATATAGAACAAATACCTCATATCATGAACATAAAAATGCAGTTTTTCGTTCTCAAACTGTTGTGCGAACCTGATACTCGAGAATGAAAGGTCAATTCCGGTTACGTCATAACCCTTTTTGTTGAGATATACAGCGTGTCGTCCTCTGCCGCATGCGATATCCAACAGGCGGGAACCTGATCCGGGTTTTAGATATGCACAGAGGTTATCAATAAAAAATTCGGCTTCCTCATCATTTCTCTGTTGATATAAGATATGATAATAGGGTGAGTTGAACCAGTTTTGAAACCACTTTCTAGGCATGTAAGATATCTGGATTTAGTGTCAAAGATAGACATTTAGTGTTTTACAGTATGGGTATAGAATGGAATTGTTATTTTTGCCCTTCATATCAGACATCGTGACTTTAATCAAATCAATTTCAGGAATCAGGGGTACAATAGGCGGCATTGCAGGTGATGGCTTAACCCCACCCGACATTATCAAATTTACAGCTGCCTACGGAAGATGGGTGGTTCAGAATACAGGGAAAAACAAGATAGTAATAGGCAGAGACGCCCGGATCTCCGGTGAGATGGTGAGGAACCTGGTGGTTGGAACCTTGCAAAGCATTGGTATAGACGTAGTGGATATCGGACTTTCAACAACTCCGACAGTTGAGGTAGCTGTGCCTGATGAGAACGCCGGAGGAGGTATTATTTTAACTGCCAGTCACAATCCTAAACAGTGGAATGCTTTAAAATTACTTAACGATAAAGGAGAGTTTATCACCGACGCAGATGGACAACTCGTGCTATCGATGGCTGAGGAGCCGGGTATTGAGTATGCCGAGGTTAGTTCACTGGGCAAGGTAACTTATGACGATAGTTATCTTCAAAAACATATAGACAAGGTTCTTGCACTACCACTGGTGGATGTTGAGATCATAAAGAAAGCAAACTTTAAAATTGCTATTGATTGTGTTAACTCATCCGGTGGAATATTTGTACCTGCTTTACTTCGCGCTCTTGGTGTCGAAACTATCTACGAACTCTATTGTGAGCCAGATGGGCATTTTCCGCACAATCCTGAGCCTCTTCCTGAAAACCTTGTAGCCCTTTCCAAGGAGGTAGTTTCCAAAAATGCCGATCTCGGTATTGCGGTTGACCCGGATGTAGATCGTTTATGCTTTGTTTCTGAAGACGGGTCAATGTTCGGAGAAGAATATACACTTGTTGCTGTAGCCGACTATGTTTTGCAGAACACTCCGGGGAATACGGTGTCGAACCTGTCATCAACGCGTGCGTTGAGGGATGTAACCGAAAGCAATAATGGTGTTTACCATGCAGCCGCAGTGGGAGAAGTGAACGTCGTTAATAAAATGAAGGAGACCAACGCCATAATTGGCGGTGAGGGTAATGGCGGGGTAATCTATCC
>NZ_JBBJNI010000101.1:11826-15232 GCF_037719425.1 Daejeonella sp.
GAAGACAGGTAAAACCGTGTCGGTCCTTCGTTCGGGTTATCCGGCATATTTTATTTCGAAGAACAAGATCACGCTGACTCCGGACATGGATATAGACGCACTCTTAAAGGAAGTTGAAATGCGCTATAAAAATCAGCCATATAGCACTATTGATGGTTTGAAAATTGAGTTTGATAAACAATGGGTGCATCTCAGACGGTCAAACACAGAACCAATCATTAGGATCTACTCAGAAGGCGATTCTGAAACTGTTGCCAACAATCTTGCTCAGAAAATCATTTCTGACATCCAGGAAATACTTAGACCAACCTAATTAATACCAATGCGTGTATATTTTGATAATGCAGCCACAACTCCGATAGATAAGGATGTTTTAAAAGCGATGTATGAAGTGATGGAGACCCAATACGGTAACCCATCATCGATCCATGCACATGGGAGGGAGGTTCGGACCATCATCGAGAAGGCTCGTAAAACGATTTCCGGCTTGCTGCATGCATCTCCTGCAGAATTTTTCTTCACGTCAGGGGGGACAGAAGCCGATAATATGGCTATCAGAAGCGGAATTCTTGATCATGGAATAAAACACGCAATTACGTCGAGGATCGAGCATCACGCTGTTCTTCACACGCTGCAGGCCCTCGAAAAGAGTGGTGTGATCAAATTGAGCTACGTCAACATCGATGGTAAAGGAAATATTGATATTGCGCATCTTGAGGAACTCCTGAAATCAGAAAGCAGGAGTTTCGTTTCCTTAATGCATGCTAATAATGAATTAGGAACAATTACAGATATTGAGGCCGTTGGCGAGATCTGCGAGCAATATGATGCGATTTTTCATTGCGATACAGTACAGACCATGGGACACTACGTCCATGATCTAAGCAAGTTGAAAGTACATTTTTTGGTGTGCGCAGCTCACAAGCTTCATGGACCGAAAGGGGTTGGGTTTCTATATATCAATCATAAGATCAAGATCAATCCAATGATCGTCGGCGGCTCACAGGAGAGGAATATGAGAGGCGGTACAGAAAACGTTTATGGGATTGTAGGGCTCGCAAAATCTCTGGAGATAGCTTATAACCAGATGGAGCAGCATCAGCAATATATCCATAGCCTGAAATTATATATGATAGAACAGCTGCAGGAAAATATCCCGGGAATTGAGTTTAACGGTGAAATTGATCCGGGAAAAAGCCTTTATACTGTTTTGAATGTATCGTTTCCTGCAATGGATATGGCAGAAATGCTTCTTTTTAGCCTCGACATCGCCGGTATATCTGCTTCAGGCGGTAGTGCGTGCAGCTCGGGTACGAATATTGGATCGCATGTTTTGAATGGAATCCAGGCGGATCCTGATCGCCCGGCAGTTCGTTTTTCCTTTAGTAAATACAATACCAAAGAAGAGATCGATTTTGTTGTTGAAAAGTTGAAGGAAATTTGTAAGGTGCCGTTGGCTAGGTAATATTGGACATTTTCAGAAAATAAAAAGGATATATAATATTTACTTGTAAATCATGAAAAAAACCCTTGTTACTTTGAACCTTAAACAATTATATGAGAATTCGAAAAGACATCTGAAGGCTTTTCGCGGTAACGACTTGCAGGATTTTAGATTGGAGCAAGCCGAACAAAAATCAGAAAACGAATGGGACGTTGTAGTTTCTTTTTTAACTCATGATCCAAAAGCAGTGCAAAGTGTGTTTAATGTACCGTTAGGTGTAAGCAACCCCTCGTTGGAGCGTGTATATAAAAGATTACTCCTGGATTCAGATGGCGAGTTAATTAAATATCTCATCTACAAATAAGTGAGATGATCCTGGTAGACACCAATTCTTTGATATTAATTGTTTTAGGGCTGATGGATCCCAGATTAATTAACACTCATTCAAAGACATCGATTTATGAGGAGGAAGATTTCAATCATCTGATGATCTTTATTGGCGACCTAAAAAATATTATAGTAACTCCAAACATACTTACTGAGGTTGACAATCTGTTAAATAATTTTTCGGGAAATTTGAAATATCCCTACATAAATGCTTTCATAAGATTGATTAAAGAATCCTCTGAAACTTACATTAGATCGACGGAAGTCGAGGCGCATAAATTTTTTATTTTTGGGTTAACTGATTCAATAATTTTAGAACTTGCTCCTAAAATCGATTGTTTAATTACATCGGATTCAAAGTTATCTGATTATGCAACAGGAATTGGTATTAGGACATACGACCTGATAGCAGAAAGAAATAGGCGTTTTTTGCAGTAAATGTTATCGGATAACTTTTTTTATTGCCAATCCATATTTTTTGAAACAAAAATCGATGCAAACGCATTATTCTTTTGTATCAAAACATAAAGGCTATGAAACCGATTAATAAAAATCAAGATAAAAGGACTAGTGATCCATCTAATGTAAGTCAGAATCCTGCTCACAAACAGAGCAAACGGAACCCGGCAGATGATGATCAGTCAACCACATATGTTGATCTGGACAAAGCTAATTTTGCAGATCGTAAACATGGAAGGACTACAGATTCGTTAGGCCCGGATCATGAGCCCGGAACTGTGTAAAATATATAGGTCAAAAACACTGAATATATCCCGCGAAAGCGGGATTTTTAATTTCTTGAGAATTAGCTACTTTTATTAAAATAAACGTATGAAACGCAGATCATTTATTCAAAACGCCGGGATGTCTATCGGAATGCTTGCCCTTTTACAAAACAAAGGATTCGCAAATCTTATCACGCAGACACCTTATAAAATGACTCTGTTGAGGAAAGATGTAGGGATTTTTACCGAGCAGGGTGGAACTATCGGATGGATGGTCAACAACGAAGGTGTAGTTGTGGTAGATAGTCAGTTTGCTAATACGGCAGTTCATCTGATTGAAGAACTCAAAAAGAAGTCTGAAAAGCCTTTTAAATATTTGATAAACACTCACCACCACGGTGATCATACAGGAGGCAACATCGCTTTCAAAGGAATTGTCGACCACGTGATAGGCCATGCAAATTGCCTTATCAACCAAAGGGCCATAGCTGTTACTCAAAAGTCGGAAGACAAGCAATTGTTCGCCGATACCGTTTTTAACAATCAATGGAAAACGAAGGTTGGATCGCAGGGCATTCACGCGCAATACTTTGGCGCGGGCCATACTAATGGAGATGCGATCATTCACTTTGAGGATGCAAACATCGCTCATATGGGCGATCTGATGTTTAACAGAAGGTTTCCTTTCATTGACCGTGCTGCAGGAGCTAATATCAAAAGCTGGATCCAGGTACTGGATAAAGCAATGGCTAAATATGATTCAGACACCCTCTTCATATTCGGGCATTCTCTTGATCCTGAAAAAGTAACGGGCAAAAAGGAAGATATTAAGGCAATGCAAAATTATCTG
>NZ_JBBJNI010000102.1:0-15152 GCF_037719425.1 Daejeonella sp.
TCCCCAATGCTGGATCTGGTCCCAGCCCTCAACACATTTGAAGTCAAAAACAATGTCTGTCTTAGGCAGTGATTTCAATTCGTCAAGGCTTATCTGCAAAACCTGCCCGGAAGCTCTCTGAACCGATAAGCTCCAGCTCTCATTGTCCATCTCCGGCGTTAAGCCAATTTTCCCGTTCTGGCGGACTTTCTTTGCTGCCATGGATTTAGGATAGGTTTTCGCTAAATGTCCGTCGCTGAATATTCGCCTGAAGGCCAGTTCGCTTTTGTTAAATGCTTTCCTGAAAGGCGCTTTGGCACCAGCGGTGATTCCGCCGGGCTCTTTGGGCGAATTTCGCAGCCACCACCAGCCGCCATAAGCCAGTGAACCTAAACCCGCAAAAGCCGCAAAGGAAACAAAAGTTCGTCTGCGGATCTGCTGATCTATCAGTTCCGTCGGGCTCTTTTTACTTTTTGGAACTTTCATGTGTTTTCAGTTTAGTCGCCTGAGTGCCTGTTTTTATAATCTCAAATCCGGTAATAACCGAACGGAAATTATTCCACCCGGCAATGATCACCTGAACGATATGGATACAAAAGAAAAATACATAACCAATAGTCAGCGCGAAATGCTCGGCACGGGCCATATTATAGCCGCCGCAAAGCCAGGCGAGCCAGTTTAACTGCACCGGTTTGTAAATAGCTAGTCCTGTGACTAATGATCCGAAGCCCATTAGTATGATAGCAGTATATGCGATGCGCTGGGCGGCATTATATTTATCCTGGGGGGGAAGCATTTTGCGTATATGAAGGTCATGCAGTAACACCTGCCACGCCTCCCGGAATGATTTTTTCTGAGGAACTAATTGCCTCCACTCACCCGATACCAGGGTGTAGAAAACATAAAGGACGCCGTTTATGGTAAAGAACCACATAAACAAAAAATGCCAGGCCATACCCTCCGCCAGTCTGAATGGCATTTTCAGCAAGGCATAAAATTGATCCGAAAAGAAATGGATCTTATATCCAAATATGGCTATCGAATAAGCATCGTTTGCCCAATAGATCAGCAGCCCGCTCCATATCATGATCATTAACAAAGGGAAATTCACCCAGTGGAACCACCGCATGCCTATGGAGTGCTTTTCTTTAATTCGCTTCATGCTCTGTTGTTGCTATTAATTCATTTGTCGTAAGCCCGGCAATAACCTTACAAAATAAATTTACATTAGATTTAAGGAAACAACACAATTTACGACTTAAACCACTACTGCAGATTTTTCAATGATAGGCACTGATCATAAAGCATCAGATTGCTATCGGCATTGTCAATCGCCAGCCCGTCAGCTAACGAGTTAACTCCGGCAATACGCCAATATCTCAAAGTTAATTTTGGGAACGTTATTAATTGATCGTTATTTGTTGAAAAATAGGCCATCAAAAAGATCTTAATCATCGACGATGAAGAGCGCCTTCGCTCCCTTATTTCCAGGATACTGGAACTGGAAGGGTATAAAGTGTTGCAGGCAGCTAATGCTAAATCTGGTTTAGAGCAACTGAGGAAGAACGAAATTTCAGTAGTCCTGAGTGATGTTAAGCTGCCCGATATCAATGGAGTTGAATTGATACCCCATATCAAGGAAATAAGCCCTTCTACAGAAGTTATCAACTTAACTGCTTTCGGTAATATACCCGATGGTGTCCGGGCCATCAAAAACGGGGCATTTGATTATATAATTAAAGGCGATGATAATGATAAGATCATTCCCTTAGTTGCGCGGGCGATGGACAAGGCTCTCCTTCAGCAAAAAGTTATACAACTGGAGCGCCAGCTTGAAGACCGCCATGGATTCGATATCATCATAGGAAGTTCTGAACCCATTCTTAAGGCAAAACGGCTGGCAGAGAAGGTCTCGGTTACCGATACAACAGCTTTGCTCCTCGGTGAAACCGGGACCGGTAAGGAAATTTTCGCAAGGGCTATTCATTACCGTAGCCCGAGAAGCGACAAGAGCTTCGTAGCAGTAAATTGCAGTGCCTTCAGCAGAGATATTTTGGAAAGTGAACTATTTGGCCACAAGACAGGAGCTTTTACAGGTGCAGTAAAAGACAAAAAAGGTCTTTTCGAAGAAGCAGATTTGGGGACTATATTTTTAGACGAGATCGG
This sequence comes from Daejeonella sp., assembly GCF_037719425.1. Classification (GTDB taxonomy): domain Bacteria; phylum Bacteroidota; class Bacteroidia; order Sphingobacteriales; family Sphingobacteriaceae; genus Daejeonella. The sequence continues at coordinate 2,146 of NZ_JBBJNI010000102.1, forward strand.
AGAAATGTGCCTTGATCTCCAGGCAAAATTGCTCCGTGTACTAGAAGACGGTACCTTTATTAAGGTGGGGGATACCAAAACCACGACAGTTAATGTCCGGATAATAGCCGCTACAAATCGTAATCTGCAGGTAGAAATTCAAAAAGGTTTATTTCGCGAGGATTTATTTTATCGTTTGTCTGTTTTTACAATCGAGCTGCCTTCATTAAACGACCGGAAAGAGGATATCCCTGCAATAACAAGTTACTACATTGAGCAGTTTGCACTTAAAATGAACAAGCCCGTTCCCGAGGCAGCAAAGTCGTTCATGGAAAAACTTAAAAATCATGTATGGAAGGGGAATATCCGTGAGCTGAAGAACATGATTGAACGTGCCCTCATTCTTACAGACGGTCCTGTGCTGCCGGTTGAAGCGCTCCCAATCGATTTTCTGAATGAACCTCTTGTAGAAGATGGTTTCAATCTGGCGATAATGGAGAAAGGTCATATCAGGAGAGTTCTGGATCACACACGGGGTAATAAAACGGAAGCAGCCCGCTTAATGGGGATTGGCCTGACAACTTTGTATCGAAAGATCGACGAATATCAGATCCTGATAAAATAATGCTTTTCCCAAAATGAAAATTGACCCTGCCAAAATGGAAGGGTTTACTTTTTTACCAAAAAATACTTCTTCTCGTTATTAATGTTTTTGGATTGATGTTCAGGAACTTACCATTAGCTTAAACGGTTTGGCACTCCTATGGCTAATCTGTTTGAAATTCAGACATGATTCCTTACTGCTTCATTTTGATGACTTTGTGGAAGGATCATTTAACCAGTTGTTACACCGCTACGAGCGACTTACACCGATTTGAGTAAGATCATGAAAATTAAAAGTAAACTACGTTTAGGCTTCGGCTTTCTTTTTTTAATGGTGATGTCTTTTGGCGGGTTATGCGGTTTTTATCTTAACGAAATCGCACGTGATTCTGAAGTCATTCTAAAAAATAATTATGAGTCACTCAGTTTCACCCGCGAAATGCGAAAAGTGCTTGACAATAACAGCCTGCCATTATCTGCTGAAGCCGCATCACAATTCCATAAGGAGTTAATAAAACAAGAAAGCAATACAACTGAACCTGGTGAGCACGAGTTGACCAGCAAGATTCGAAAGAATGCGGAGATCCTAAAGTCCGATACATCCAGTTCAATTATTCGTTCACTTAGGTATGATCTGAGCAGGATCGAGGAGATAAATATGCAGGCCATTTTAAGGAAAAATGATCAGGCACAGCGATCTGTAAAAAATGCGACATTATATATGCAGCTTGTCGGAACAGCTATTTTCCTGATACTGCTCAGCTTCAGTGTAAATTTCCCCAGCTTCATCGCCGACCCTTTGTTAGAATTAACTGAAGGAATTAAGGAGATAAGCCGGAAAAACTACAGTACCAGGCTAAGTTTTCCGGCCAGCGATGAGTTTTCACCTCTTGCTGATGCTTTTAACCAAATGGCAGGCAGGCTAAATGATTGGGAGCACAGCAACGTGGCCAATATCATGTCTGAAAAATTACGAATTGAGACGATCATTGAACAAATGAAAGACGCCATTATTGGCCTTAATGAAAATCGTGAAATCCTTTTTATCAATACTGCAGCGGAACAGTTATTAAAACTGGAACACCGGCGTGTCATTGGCCGGAATGCCCATGATCTGGCAAAAACAAATGACTTGTTGCATAACATCTTAAGTATTCAACCCTCTGAAAAGCCTTTGAAATTTGATGCCGAAGGCAAGGAATTATATTTTCAATTAGAATCAACAGAAATAGTAATCCCTGATTACACCCCTGACGAAGACAACCTGATTAGATCAACCGCAAAAAAGGCCGGACAAGTTTACATTTTAAGGAACATTACAAAATTTCAGGAATTAGATGAGGCTAAAACGCACTTCCTGGCCACAATTTCTCATGAATTAAAGACTCCTATCTCATCTATAAAGCTGAGCCTCAAATTACTCATGGACGAGCGGGTGGGACGCTTAAATACAGAACAAGCCGATCTGTTGGATCATATTAAAGACGATGCACAGCGCCTTCTAAAACTCACCAGCGAATTACTGGACCTAGCTCAGGTTGAAACCGGCAATATTCGGCTGAGTTTTATGGACACAGATTCGAATGATATAGCCTTGTATGCTATCAACGCTGTGCAATCACAGGCTGCTCAAAAGCATATACAAATCGAATTTGAGATGGGACATGAACTGCCTGCAATATTTGGAGATGTAGAGAAAACCACCTGGGTTCTGATCAATTTTCTTTCCAACGCTATTCGTTACAGCCCGGATAAATCAAAAGTAATTGTTGGAGTAAAACAATCAGAAAGCATGATCGAGTTCTCGGTTAAAGATTTTGGAAAAGGTATCGAAGAACGATATCAAACAAAAGTATTCGACCGATACTTTCAAATTCCGGCAGATGGTATTAACAAGTCTGGTACTGGGTTAGGTCTGGCTATTTCGAAAGATTTTATTGATGCCCAAAGTGGAAGAATATGGGTCGAAAGTAACGGAGGTAAGGGCAGCCGGTTTTGCTTTGTGCTTCCTGTAAGCTCAAATTCATTAATTAAACATTAAAACTCATCATATGACAACTTATATAATTTTGTTTCTGACCGCTCTGATCCTTATATCAGGATTTCGCATCGCACAAGAATATGAGCGGGCAATTGTTTTTCGGCTAGGTCGCTTCCAGGGTGTGAGAGGACCCGGCTGGTATTGGATAATTCCATTATTTGAAAGGCAACAAACAATTGATATGCGGACACGTACTGTCGATCTTGAGCAACAGGAGACGATCACTAAAGACAGTGTGACCATTAAGGTTAACGCAGTCCTGTGGTTTAGGGTCATCGATCCTAAAAGAGTAATAATTGAGGTTGCCGATTACAAGATGGCAGTTTACCAGTTTTCGGTTACTGCGCTAAGAAATATCATTGGTCAGCATTTACTTGACGAAGTATTAAAAGAGAGACAGCAGATAAATAGCACACTCCAGCAATTAGTTGATAATGCTACCGAGTCCTGGGGGATCAAAATAGAAATGGTGGAGATGAAAGATGTGGAGATTCCCACTTCTATGCAGCGTGCAATGGCCCGTGAAGCAGAGGCAGTGCGCGAGAAGAGAGCCAGGATCATAAAGGCCGAGGCTGAACTTGAAGCATCTATCAAGCTAACTCAGGGAGCTCAGGAAATGGAAAAAAGCCCAATGTCACTTGAACTGAGGCGAATGCAAATGCTTTCTGAAATAGGAATAGACAATAATACAACAACTATAATGCTTATACCCTCTGAATTTTCTCGAGCGGCGAAGAGTTTTAGTGATTTTGTAAAGGATAAAATTGAATCATAGAATAGTAGAATGAGTAATCATAAAAATTTGCATAAGCTCTCCGCGGGTGGTTTATTAATTAGTCTTGGTATTATTTATGGCGACATCGGCACATCTCCTTTATACGTTTTTAAAGCGATAATTGGCGACCGTCTAATAACGCCTGACCTGATTCTGGGTGGCTTGTCTTGTATATTCTGGACACTTACCATGCAAACCACGCTGAAATACGTGATTATTACCCTACAGGCAGACAATAAAGGTGAAGGCGGGATATTTTCTCTTTATTCACTGGTGAAAAGAAAAGCCAAATGGCTTGTTTTCCCAGCAATGATAGGCGGAAGTGCTTTACTGGCAGACGGGATCATAACTCCGCCAATCACTGTTTCTTCTGCTATTGAAGGCTTAGCCATTATTTACCCGGGCCTTCCTACTATTCCTATTGTTATAGCTATTCTATCCTGCCTTTTTATGATCCAGCAGTTCGGAACCTCAATTGTAGGAAAGGCTTTTGGGCCCGTTATGTGGGTCTGGTTCACAATGTTGGCCGTTTTAGGTGCTTCGTATGTTTTTCAATTCCCTGAAATCCTGAAAGCTATCAACCCCTACTATGCTTATCATATATTATCAACAAATCCTGAAGCCTTTCTTATTCTAGGTGGAGTATTCCTGTGTACTACCGGTGCGGAGGCCTTATATTCAGATTTAGGCCACTGTGGTAGATCCAATATCAGAATTAGCTGGATCTACGTTAAAACATGCCTTTTACTAAATTATTTTGGCCAGGGGGTCTGGTTATGGCAACAGCAAGGGAATAAACTCGCCGATAATAATCCCTTTTATCACTTAATGCCGCAATGGTTCCTGATATATGGAATTTGCATTGCTACTCTGGCTGCTATTATTGCCAGCCAGGCGCTGATTTCGGGTTCATTCACATTAATATCAGAGGCGGTTAGATTAAACTTGTGGCCTAAAGTGAAAATTAATTATCCCTCACTACAGAAGGGCCAGCTATACGTTCCTTCCATGAACTGGATATTGTGGATCGGATGTATAGTAGTTATGCTGATCTTTAAAGAATCAGCCCGGATGGAAGCCGCTTATGGGTTATCCATCACCGTTACAATGCTAATGACCACTATTCTTGTAGCTATGTTTCTTCAGCGCCGCAAGTATCCATCCTACCTTATTATCACCTTCCTTATAGTTTACGGAATTATCGAACTAACTTTTCTATCCGGTAATATTATTAAAATCCTGCACGGAGGCTGGTTCACCTTATTGCTGGGAACAGGTTTCTTTTCTATTATGTGGGCCTGGTCCAAAGCCCGCAGAATCAGGAACAGTTATGTTAATTTCGTTCCAATCAAAAATCACTACAATGTGCTTAAAGATTTAAGCGAGGATTCGTCTGTTCCAAAGTATTCCTCGCAACTAATTTATCTAACCAGTGCAAATTTCAAGTCTGAAATTGAGTCTAAAATAATCTATTCGATATTTCAAAAACAGCCTAAAAGAGCTGATGTATATTGGTTGATTCATGTAGATGTTATGGATGAGCCATATACCAGTGAATATAAAGTAGATTTTTTAATTCCCGGCAAACTAATTCGGATCGACTTTCGCTTAGGCTTCAAGATCGAACCGCGCATTAACCAGTTATACCGCATGGTTGTAGAAGATCTTGTAAAAAATGGCGAGGTCGATATCATTAGTCAATATGATACGCTCAAAAAGTATAAAATGGTAGGCGATTTCAGGTTCATTGTTTTGGACAAAGTCTTACCAAAAGCGTATGATCTGGGCCTCATTGATAATTTCGTCCTCAGCTACCACACCAGATTAAAGAAGCTAAGCCTTTCTGATGAAAAGAGTTTCGGCCTTGATGATAGTTTTGTAACAGTAGAAAAAGTCCCGCTTATAGTGACCATACCCGGTACTGCGAAGGACCTCAGAAGGGTCAAGTAACGGTGTGACATTTTTTATCAATTAATCACAGAAATATAACCCTTAATTTTTGCTGTTTTATTCCCTAGATCAAGCACGTAATAATAAATGCCGACAGGTAAAGCATTATCATGATAAGTCCCTTTCCAACTATTGGAATAATTTTTCTGATTAAATACCAGCTTACCGGCTCGATCTGAAATCCAAAGCTCGTTTCCTGGATAGTGTTCGATATTCCTGACCACGAACTCATCGTTGATGCCATCGAAGTTTGCACTAATTAAATTGGTGCAGCTAACTGGTAAAATATTTGCTACTGTAATATCAATTTTAGCTTCACTTATACATCCGCCATCACTGGTAACCTGAACACGATATGCCCCGGTTTCTTCCGCGTTTACATTTAACACTTTATCGCGCGCACCCGGAATAATTTGATTATTAAAATACCACTTGTATTGCCCTTCGCCATTTACCGAAAGCGTAGAGCTAATGCCGCGCTGAAGCGAAGTACCTTTATCGGAAGAAATCCGGATTGGTGCCTGACGTGCAACTTTGAGAGTGTACGAATATTCTGAAGAGTCAACTCCGCCATTCGCTGTACCACCATTATCTTTAAGGATGATCCGGATATTTAACAAGTTACCATAGTTATCGGGCAACTTATACGTAAAAGCAGACACTCCATTCACAGGCAAAGCTACTTCAAAAAATGTCCCCGAATTTCCGTCTTTTACAATGATCTTCACTTCCTGGTTAGCTTCAGGACCTGCATTAATTCCTGTCAGCTGAATCGTCCCGCTTGAACAAATTATGTCCAAGGGAATTTTGCTCATTTCCGGACGCTCGTTAACATCAAGTATCGAAACGGTTAAATTCTGTACACTGGTTTCCCCATATGCTCCGTCTGACTTAATTCGTACAGAATACTGCTCTTTACTTTCGTAGTCAACCCCCGCTATTGTCACTAACGAATTCCCATTCAACCGAAATGCCCCATTGTCCTCAGCACCCTCTCCTTGTACGAGTGCAAAAATTGGTGCTTGGCTCCCCTGGTTAATCCCAGTCAACTCAGCTGCAATAGTACCAGCGACGGCATTCTCAAAAAGATTCACGTATTTCACACTAAATTCAGCGCTGCCTGCGGGTGATATTTTCAGCTCACCTGGATTATAAGATATGACATAGTTTTTTGCTATAGCTCCGGTTAAGTTAATGGGGTAAATTCCAACGTTGGACTTGTCCATTGCAGCGCAGGTAAACTCTGGCTTTTTAACCAAATCCTCCGCATCGTCACCGTTTACAAAGCCTTCATAAATACAGGTAAATTCAGGATTTATTAAGCCAGCCACTTTTGTATGATTTGCTGCTTTTATAAGCAACGGTGCTTTTTTAACAAGGAAAGTTTCCCCCGTGATTTTCAGGTCATAATTCTTTCCAAGAGTTAAAGATCCCACAACAATATCATAAACTCCCGCGGCATCTCCCTTCGCTTTTTCCAAAAAGCCTGAAAATTTATCACTATTTACAATCGAGCCTGAACTTATTACGAACTTTACAGCGGACGGAACAGAGCCATATGTCTTGAACTGGCCCGCTTCGGGTTTAATGAGGATAGGCCGGGTGGAAATGTGTATTGACCGTTGAACCTTTTCCATTACATAATCACTGTCGCCTTTCTGCAGCGCGATGATGCTGGTGTTGCCAGCCCTCAAAATTCTCGCAGAATCACCTGTGATGGAAAGTATGCTTGGATCTTCAGCAATGTATTCTATTCGAAGCCCGGCCGAAGAATATATTGGGCCAAGTTTAAAATTCGCGTCGCCGTATATTTTTTCGCTGATTGGCTGTAAGTCGAGACTTTGTTTTTCCTTCGGTTTGGTTATAAAGCTCCAGGTAGCTAATGGCGAACCAGCGTTAAGGAAAGGGTTACTTAATTTATCAGTGATAGCCCCGTCCTCCATACTTATCTTTATTGTGGAAGCAGCCGGCAAATCCTTTAACTCTACTATCAATGATTTCAAGTCCTCTGCAATTCTAATTCTCTTCTCAGCCAATCCTTGTTCAATGTTATATTTAAATATAGTTTCGCTTCCAGCGAAAATTATTATGACCCTGGAGCCGCGTAAACGAATTTCTTCGTCAAACGTAATAACAGCATCTGTTTTGCGTGGCAAGCCTCCAGCCAGATTAGCTGGTAACATGGTTACGACCTTTGGACCGATTGTATCTTTTACTATTAATTTACCGGACTGAACTGTGCTTCCGAACTCGTTTGTAGCTTCTAAAACGATCTCATATGAACCCACCTGCGACTTGGAGGGAGTTCCGTAAAGAAGGGTATTAAAAGTAATTGCTTTAACGTTATGATTATGATAGTCAGCAACTAATAAATTACCCTCCAAATCAAGGCAGATTCCCATTGGATTTTTAAAAGTTAATACACCTTCTGCTTTTACACCCTTATCATCCCCGTCAGTAATACTTGTCACCTTGCCCGATTTGCCTATCATACGAATCGAATGGTTGAGTTGATCTGCTATATATAGATTGCCTACCGAATCAGCCACAATACCCGTAGGATATTTAAACGATGCCTGACGCGCTTCTCCATCGCGGAGGCCAAAATCACCATTACCGGCAAATGTACTAACCTGACCGCTTTCTATATTTATTTTTCGGATTCGGTTATTCACCTGATCCGCTACATAAAGAAAACCTGCATTATCAACTGTAATTCCTGCGGGCGCATTGAATTTTGCATTAGTACCAATTCCTTCAGAAAAACCGGCTTTACCGCTTCCTGCCAGCGTAGAAACTTTTCCATCCGGAGAGATCATTCTGATCCTGTTATTACCGCGATCAGCTACGTAAAGATATCCTCTTGCATCCACACAAATCCCAGCGGGCATGTTGAACTTTGCAGTCGTACCTTCACCGTCTACGTACCCGGGATTCTGACCACCAGCAAGTGTTAGTACCCGTCCGGAAGGACTGATTTTCCGGATAGAGTGATTTCCCTGGTCAGAAATGTAAATAAACCCTTTCGCATCAACAGCGATACCGGAAGGGGTATTAAATCGTGCTTCAGAGGCCTCACCATCTTTGAATCCCGGTGCAGCACTTCCTGCCAGCGTTGAAACCTCTCCTGACAGGCTGATCTTCCGAATCCGGTTATCAACCTGGTCTGCCACGAAGATTGTACCTTTCGAATCTGACGTGAGAGCGTAAGGGGAGTAAAAACGGGCTTTATTTCCAATGCCATTATTAAACCCCACAATATCGCTGCCTGCTATTATACTTACCTGCTTTTGGGATTTAATTTTTAGCCATTCAGGTTTGCTGATGGCTTTTATCTGAGTTTCTGGAAGATTCGGTGTTTCTACTTTAATTACAGAAGAATATTCCTTGCCATAATTTACTTCACCTGAAAGAACATTCTTAAACTTCGGTGCACCAAAAGTATCAAATGGCTTTTTGGGGCCATTGATGACAATTGAATCCCTGCCTTTAGAAGTTATATTTGGTTCTGAAGCGTAGGGGTTGACCGGACCAGCGATTGATAATATTTTCGTGTTACTCAAGCCTGGAGTGGGCCAGATAGAAATAAAGACTAGTAATGGCAATATAAAAAATGATGCAATCCTCTTTGTATTCGATAAAACACAGTTTGCTAAGCATTCCATGCCTGCATGCTCCCTGATAAAACCCTTTGCTAAGTAACGCACTAAATCCTCCATCCAAATTTGATATAATCGATACAGCAGCTATTCGTTCCCTGATATCAATAGCTTCTACTTAAAACTGGCCGAAAGGTTACGACTTACTGTTAAGTATATTGAATGTTCAGATAATCAGTGGATTAAAATACAAGACTTTATTTTTTTGGATGTTAGGGGGAACGTGAACGTTAATTTGGATTAGAAATCTCGTTAGTATCTCGCTAAATTTTTGTGCATCGGCAGTCGTAGTAGTTTTCGGTTTAAATTATTAGCTTTACAATACCACTACTATAACTGAAAATTAACCTTCTAAATAATGATGAGTAAAAGCTTCCAGTTACTGTCTGTTACCCCTATTTGTGCTTGCCCCTTTGTAAGATGTACTTGATGTAAAACATGGAAAAGAGAAAGAAAAGTGCACCCCAGGGCAAAGTAGATAAGCCAGTAGTGTCGAACCAAAAAGCCGGAAACCAACGGCATATTTCAGATCTTAAATCTGCAAATGACAAGATAGCGCATCAAAACCGCGATAAAGAAGACCGCGCAGCGGAACTAATGGTTGCAAACATAGAGCTCGCTTTTCAAAAGACGGAAAAGAAGGACCGTGCTGCCGAATTAGTAATCGCCAATGGTGAGCTTAAGTTTCAAAATAAGGAAAAAGAAAATCGGGCTGCCGAACTAGTCGTCGCAAATAAAGAGTTAGCTTTTCAAAACGCCGAAAAGGAAAAGCGGGCAGCTGAACTTATTATAGCAAACGGCGAACTTATTTTCCAAAATATTGAAAAAGAAAGACGCGCGGCCGAATTAGTAATAGCAAACGGAGAGCTTAAATTCCAAAATAAAGAAAAAGAAAAGCGTGCCGCCGAGTTGGCAATTGCAAATAAAGAGTTAGCTTTTCAAAATGTAGAAAAGGAAAAGAGGGCGGCGGAGCTGCTTATAGCCAATGATGAGCTGATTTTTCAAAATACTGAAAAAGAAAGACGCGCAGCCGAATTGGCGATTGCCAACGGAGAACTTAAATTTCAAAATAAAGAGAAAGGAGATCGCGCCGCTGAACTCGTGTTGGCCAATAAAGAGTTGGCATTTCAAAATACTGAAAAGGAAAATCGTGCCGCTGAGCTTATTGTCGCCAACGACGAGCTTAAATTTCAAAATACGGAAAAAGAACGACGCGCGGGTGAGTTGGCAATTGCTAATAAACGACTTGAATTTCGAAACAAGGAAAAAGAAGACAGGGCTGCCGAATTGGTAGTAGCAAATAAAGAACTGGCTTTTCAGAATGCCGAAAAGGAAAAACGAGCAGCTGAACTGATAACAGCCTATGAAGAGTTGGCGTTTCAAAATGCTGAAAAGGAAAAGCGAGCCGCAGAGCTTATTATTGCTAATAAAGAATTAGCCTTTCAGAATGCCGAAAAGGAGAAACGTGCGGCCGAACTGTTTTTTGCAAATACAGAGCTTAAAAAAGCCCAGGATAATATCCGGAAGCTTAACGAAGAGTTGGAACAGAAAGTCGTCCAGCGCACATTGCAACTTGAGTTGGCAAATAAAGAGCTTGAAGCATTCTCGTATTCAGTATCGCATGATTTGCGCGCACCCATAAGGGCTATAAATGGCTATGCCCTTATATTGGAGGAAGATTATTCTCACAATCTCGATGCTGACGGCATCATTGTTCTAAAGTCTATTATGCTCAATTCTAAGAGAATGGGCCAGTTAATTGACGATCTGCTGGCATTCTCCAAACTAGGCAGAAAACAAGTGAGCGTTTCCCAAATTGATATGTCCGCACTTGTTAATAAAGTAAAAGATGAACTGCTGATCGACGGAGGGAAAGACGGGGTGGTATTTGATATTGCCAGGCTTCCACCTGCCAAAGGGGATCAGTCACTAATCAGGCAGGTGCTTATCAACCTGGTATCCAACAGCTTAAAATATTCAAAAAACAAGGAAAAACCGGTCATTCAAATTGGAGGAGAACAAAAAGGGAATTTTGTTACTTATTATGTGAAAGACAATGGCGCCGGCTTCGATATGAAATATTATGACAAGCTTTTTGGCGTTTTCCAGCGATTGCACTCCCATGAAGAGTTCGAAGGCACTGGTATCGGTTTAGCTATTGTACAAAAGATAATCACCCGACATGGCGGCACGGTATGGGCTGAATCGATCGTGAACGAAGAATCAACTTTTTATTTTACCTTGCCACATTAACATCTAAACTCCGATATATGGCTGAGTTCGAAATTTTATTTGCAGAAGATAGTACAGACGACGCAATGCTAACTTTGCGGGCGCTTAAAAAAGGTGGCTTTTTAAACAAGGTCCATCATGTAAAAGATGGCGCGGAGGCATTAGATTTTCTTTATTGCGAGGGTGCCTATGCAGAAAGAGATCAAAATACAAAACCCAAGCTAATTTTATTAGATCTGAAGATGCCAAAAGTTTCTGGCATGGAAGTGCTGGAAAAGATTAAAGCGGATCCCAACCTAAGTTCTATTCCGGTAGTAATACTTACGTCATCTAAAGAAGACCCCGATATACAAAGATGTTATGCGCTCGGAGCCAATAGCTACATCGCAAAACCGGTTGAAACTGAAAATTTCTTTAACGCCATTAAAGATATAGGGATGTACTGGATGATACTAAGCCAATTACCCGATTAAAACAGCTCCAGCCGGTTAAAATATCCGGCATAGTTTCCCGTGCATCAAATTCTATTACTATGTCCACACCTATGATCATATTAATACTGGAAGACAATCAGAGCGACATCGATTTGCTTCTTCGTGAATTAGACAAAAACGGCATACTATATACTCCACGCGTAGCTAAAACCAGGCAGGCTTATTTAGACGCCCTAACAGATCCATATCCTGATATTATACTTTCAGATTTTTCATTGCCGGCATTCGATGGTCTGGAAGCGTTTAATATTAAGCAGAGCACCTGCCCTGATGTTCCTTTCATTATCATCTCAGGAGCCGTTGGCGAGGAAACGGCTGTGGAAATGATAAAAAACGGTGTTACTGACTATACCCTAAAGGATAAGCTTTTTACTATAACGCCTAAAATCCACCGCGCCTTGAATGAGGTCAGTGAAATGGCCGAAAAAAGAAGGATAAATGAGGAATTAGTTATTCAGAATAAAAGATTGCACGAAATTGCATTTCTACAGTCTCACCAGGTCCGTGTTCCAATTGTGCAAATGCTCGGATTGTTTAGAGTTCTTAACCTTGAAGATCCGGGGGATCCGGTCAATGTTGAAATAATGCAGATGCTGCAGCGTGTTGGCGAATCGCTTGATCAGGTTATAATAGAAATTACGCAGAAAACAAGCAGGATAAAACAAGAGATACACTAAAAAGACATTTTGACAATAACCTGTTCAATTTAAACAACTGGTCAAAAAATAGGGTTAAAGGTGAACGGAAGATTGTGCTTATTTAACGTTAAATTCAACTCTTAGGGCCGCTATTTGAGGCCCTATTGAGATCAATCAGTTCAGATTTTATCGTTATATCTTTTACGATCTCATCAAGTTCATGTGCAGATTCCAAAACATAGCCCAAAAGCTCAGTTTTAAGTTTCTCGTCACTGGAGGGATGTTTGATAAGATCAATCAATCCCATTAACCGGGCGATAGGGGCGCGGACAACGTGGGACTGAATCCAGGATATTTCGCTAAACCTTTGATTCTGCTTTTCAATTTCATCAATGTAATTAATGTGCTCTGTTATATCGTGAGCCACGACAATAACTGCTGGCTTACCATGGAAAAGTATCTCCCTTTTTTTGATCTCGACGAGAATAACTTTTCCATTTTTTTGCTGGTGGCGATAAACTTCATTTCGATGTGATTTGACCGCATCATGAAATCCATATTCGGAAGGACTAGATTTGACAATCGTTTCGTATCCAGCGTCGATTTTATCAATGGTCATTGACATAAACTCATCAT
>NZ_JBBJNI010000103.1:0-15063 GCF_037719425.1 Daejeonella sp.
AATGCTCTACCAGCTGAGCTACGGAATCATTATTAGAACTACTTTCTAGATCGTTTTTCTTAAAAGTGAGGCAAATATACGGCAATAACCCTTACAGTGCAAATAATAAAAAGCTTAATTTGTTAAGGGTACTTAACCCCCTTATATTCAATTAAAAACAATGAATCTAAAGGACAGTTTTGTAGTTTTTGCTCAGATTTATCAGGCAAATGAACCTTCTTTCATCTTTTCCGCGTTCTCCGCAAGCTGCAATTGGTCTATAACTTCCTGTATATCGCCATTCATAACATTGGGTAAATTGTATATTGTCAAGCCAATTCTATGCTCTGTCACTCTTCCCTGGGGATAATTATAGGTCCTTATTTTAGCAGAACGGTCGCCTGTTGCAACCATGGTCTTACGTTTCTTGGAAGTCTCTTCAAGCATCTTCGCATGCTCAAGTTCATAAACACGGCTTCTCAAAACAGCAAATGCCTTATCGAAATTCTTAAGCTGAGACTTCTGATCCTGACACTGGGCAACTATACCCGTAGGCAGGTGAGTTAAACGCACCGCAGAATAGGTAGTGTTTACCGATTGTCCTCCTGGCCCTGAGGAACAGAACAGGTCCTTCCGCACATCGTTCATACTGATCTGCACGTCAAATTCATCTGCCTCGGGCAAAACTACCACGGAAGCTGCTGACGTATGCACTCGCCCGGCTGTTTCAGTATCAGGCACCCGCTGTACGCGATGCACTCCTGATTCATATTTTAGTTGTCCGTAAGCATCTTCTCCGTTCACGTTAAACACAACTTCTTTGTAACCGCCTGCTGTTCCTTCGGTAACATCCACCACTTCCATTCTCCAGCCTTTTCGTTCGCAAAAACGCGTGTACATGCGGTAAAGGTCGCCGGCAAAAAGTGCAGCTTCATCACCACCCGTACCGCCGCGAATTTCTACAATAGCATTCTTACCGTCTTCGGGATCTTGCGGAATTAGCATCATGCGAATCTTCTCTTCTAGCTCCTCCTGCTGCGGAATCAGATCTTCCAGCTCCATTTTCGCCATCTCGCGCATTTCCTCGTCCTTTTCCGTGGAGAGAAGCCCTTTATTCGCCTCGATATTGCTTATCACAAGACTGTAGATTTTGTATTCGTCCACAATCTTTGTAAGATCTTTATATTCCTTATTGAGCTGAGCAAATCGCTTCATATCACTCATGGTAGCCGGATTGCTTAATTCCCGTTCCACGTCTTGCCAGCGCTCTTTTATTAATTCTAATTTATCTAACATGTTCTATTTCAGATTGCAAATACCAATTGGAAGTACTGCGAATTTTTATAAAAATACGGCTTTTTCATTAAGTATATAGTTGTTTTTTAGCGGCAATAAACCTGCCGGTAGGCAGGCTCATGCAGGTTTCGGATAATAAGTTAATCGAGGAAAGAACAGGAAATTCAATGACTATAGCCTAGGCCGGCTCTTGTTCGAAATACTTTAATTCCAGGTTCTCACCATCAAAAACTGCATACGAGTTAAAGCTAAGCCACTCGCCAAGATTAATGTAGCGGCTTTCTCCCAGCTTGAGGTTAAGGGGAAGGTGACGGTGACCGAAGATCAGGAAATCATAATACTGGTTTTGAAGCAAATCCCTGGAATGGGTATAGAGCCACTCATGTTCAGCATCTTCGAAAACTTCCTGCCTGGCATTTTGTGCCCGGCTACTCCTGGACCATCTTTGTGCTATTCCCACTCCCAGATTAGGATGCAGACGGGCAAACAGCCACTGACACGTTTTACTTCTGAAGATCTTCTTTAAGATCTTATACTTTTCATCCCCGGGTCCCAATCCATCACCGTGATGCAGGTAAAATTTCTTACCATTCCTGTCAAGTATCAGTTCATCAGAAACGACATCAATACCCATTTCCTTTCCAAAATAATCGAACATCCACATGTCGTGGTTACCTTTAAAGAAGGTGATTTTTATCCCGGAATCGCTTAACTCGGCCAGTTTCCCCTGAAATCGGATGAATCCCCTGGGTATAACGGTTCTATACTCAAACCAAAAGTCGAATATGTCTCCCATAAGAAAGATTTCAGACGCATCGGCTTTAATGACATCCAGCCATCTAACTAAGCGATCTTCCCGTTCACGGCTAGAAGCCCTGTCAGGCACGCCTAAATGAAAGTCAGATGCAAAGTAGATTTTAGTGCCCGGCATGGGTTCAAAAGTACAATAATTTTATTTTCTGTTTTACCGCCTGAGCGTAGCAAAGTGCTTGTCAAACGCTCTCCTCACTTTTGGCAAGAGCTCAGACGAAGACTTGTGCAGGCGAAAATTATATATTCAGAAACTTCCTTAAATTTTCAGATCTCAACATCTCTTTCGTCTTCTCATCAGCCTCGTCAGGTCGTAAGGACTCTATTCTGAGCAATCCCGTGCAATAATCCAGCACCGGCGAGTGTGTTCCAAAACAAAATTTATCGCTTCCATAAGTTTTTAATAGTCCGCCAAGATCAAGGACATTTCTTCCGGAGGTATCCATGATAATAGTTGACTTCTTTAAAAGCGCAGCATCTTTCTCATCCAGAACAACACTGTTAGCAAGGTTCAGTATCATGTATTTTGCGTCAGGAACTGCACGGATGATCGGCATCACACTTGCCAGCGTCCATTCCTTTTCGACATCAAGCCAGGAGCTCGGACGGCTATCAACCATGCGCAGAGAAAAGGCGATGGGGATCCCGCGGTCGCGGGCCATCTTTACGAGTTCAATACAGGCAGGATGATCCAGCTCATATCCATGATATATCGGATGAAGGCGAATCCCTTTCATTCCAAGTTTTGTCACACTCGTCTCGAAATCATCCCGCCAGCCATTATAAATAGGATTGATGACTGCGAAGGGTATAAAGCGGTTCTGATAAGCTTTTTTAGAACGGATATCTTCGAATAATTCCTCGTTTGCAAACTGAGTGTTTTTATAAAAAATCCCATTCAGACTGCTGACGACTGCCATGTCTGTACCGAATTCTTCCATCCTTTCAGATAATGCAGGCAAGTTATTATACTTTAATTGCAGAAACGGCCAATGACCTATATATGTATTACTATCAATCAACATTTTTCCCTGCCTTCCTTAATATGTTATTATAGTTATCGAAGAATATTTTCTTCCGCTGTGCAGCCGTCATTTTTGCAGCCATAAGATGGCCGACTCCCTGATAAAAACTGTTATCACAACCAAAGAGCAGCCTGTCTTCTCCGATATATCTCAGAGCGAATTCAACCATGTTTGCGATATTGTTACTCCCCGAAAGATCAACGTATACATTTGGCGAGTGCTGAAGCGCTTTGCATGCATCTTCCCAATCAATTCCGCCTGCGGTGTGTGCAAACTGGAACATTGCTTCAGGATAGCGTTTTGCGATATCGACGAAATCCTCTGGTATAGAGATGTTCTTCGGTTCTCGTTCATTATATTTTATCCGGGCCTTGCCTATTGGTGAATGCATCAGTATGATCAGCTTAAGATCTATGAACTTCTCTATTATGGGATAGAACAGCGGGCTGTTTATCTTCACATGATTATAAAGTTTCATGCCTGTAAAGCCAAGATCAGTGCACCTCTTTATCTCTTCCATAGATTCTTTTTTATAAGTTGGGTTCAGCGTTAGCTGACCAAGAAAACGATCAGGATGTTGTTTAACTGCATTAATTATAGCATCGTTACAGGCTTTAAATTCTTCTGGTAAACCCGGGCTGCCCGGTGCCATCGGCTTTGAAATTACCAGCTTGTCAATTCCAAGGCGATCGGCATAGCTTAAATTAGAAGCATTTGTGGCTCCGGCAAGACCAAAGTGTGCGTGGGAATCGATCTTGCGATACTTTTTCACTTCGGCCATCAGGTCCACTTTCTTTGCAGCGTCAGAGACAGCTTCATTTTCTTCTTTCTCACGAAATCCCAACAGGGCATTGCCCAACAGAATTCCCGCAGCAGAAGCGGCAGTACCTCCGACAAATGTTCGACGGTTGAGTTTATACATAATATACTCTTTTAGTTAAAGATTGACAGAACAGTTAACACGTACGTGTACCTACCCGTTCGCAGGTACAATATAAAGGTTTCTTTTGCGAATAAAAACAAAGGCAAACAGTTCCTTAATTTCTCGTGTTATTTAAATCCAACAAACTGTGTATGCCATGCGAAAACTTATAGTTCAGGAATGGCTCTCAATTGATGGCTTCGCTGCTGATAGCCTGGGCGGAATAGAGTTTTTTAACGACCCAAAGTTTAATAAAGGATGGGAGGTGGAAGGCTAGACTTCAGAAGAGTCATAAATTACAACTTTAGACCATAGATGGCTATAATTTTTTATAAAGTCCTCGTGTATGGGATGAACCTGATAAGCAGCTTCCCCAGCCACGTCGCTGAACAACGCGAGCTCTGAGACTCCCCAGGTATCATCGATGACCTCTCTTTTTTCTGTAGCTGCAACGACGCCTACTGTTAGTTTGCGTACCGTTTCGATTTTTCGCAGCGTTTTAATCCCGGCTATCAACTGCGCCCTATCCTCCGTTGATCCCGGATTTTTAAGCCAGAAATACACCTGGTGCGCTAAATATTTTCCTTTTTTTTCCATAATTGGAGTTCCATTAGCAGCTGTGGCAGCAACCAAACCAGCTGCGGTAATTATAAATTTTCTTCGGTTAGATTTGATCATGATATTAAACTAAGGCTTCAATTCTTAAACCTAATATTATTTTTTTGAGAAAGCAAAACGCACGCGCTTAAAGCGCTATGTAAAAACCCTGAAGAAATTTAAGATTAGGTTGGAACTCGAATTATTCTACCGGTAAGGTAAACCAGAAAGTACTGCCCTTCTCTTCAACAGAATTTACACCAATCTTGCCACCATGACGAATTAATTGTGATTTTTTTAAAGGAATTCCCGATGCGGAGAATTGAAGGCGTATTATAGAGGATGTGTCCTTATTTTCGGACTATTGTATCATTCAATTAGGTCACTGTATTTTGTTCCGGAACAAAAAAAAAATCCCGTGGGGACGGGATTTCTTTTGTTGTTTAACTTTTAACTGAGGAAAAAGAACGATCTTATGGTTTAGAGGAATAAGATATACTAGTAATACAAAAAGTCTGCCAGTCCGGAACATGCACGTAAATCATGTTTGTTGTTTATATTTCGGAACAAATAAGAACAGATGAAGATTGTAGTTTTAGACGGATACACTCTCAATCCCGGCGACCTCAGCTGGAAGAGGTTGGAAGACCATGGTGATCTAACCGTGTATGACAGAACTCCACCGGAGCTTGTGTATGAGAGATCTGCAAATGCGGATATAGTTTTCACGAATAAGACACCACTTAACGGTGAGGTAATACACCGGCTGGATAAACTGAGGTTTATTGGAGTGCTGGCTACGGGTTACAATGTAATCGATGTGGCCGCGGCAAAAGGGAAAGGTATAATTGTATCCAATGTACCTGGCTACGGCACTTCTTCGGTAGCGCAATTTACTTTCGCATTATTATTAGAGTTGTGCCATCGGGTGCAAAAACACAGCGATACAGTAGTTGGGGGTCGGTGGTCGGCATCCCCGGATTTCAGCTATTGGGATTCACCGCTTATCGAATTAGCAGGTAAAACAATAGGCATAATCGGTTTTGGAGATATCGGCAGCAAGGTTGGCGATTTAGCAACAGCATTCGGAATGAATATCATCGCAACCGGCAGAAAGCAAACCGGCCAGGAACACCGCCAAAATTTTAAATGGGCAGACATCGATACTTTGCTTAGCGAATCTGATGTGGTCAGTTTGCATTGTCCTTTGTTTCCGGAAACCCAGGGGCTTTTTAATGCCCAACGGTTAAAGAAAATGAAGCCGTCTGCATTTTTGATTAATACTTCACGAGGTCCGCTAATCGTCGAGAAAGACCTTGCGGATGCTTTGAATAATGAGATCATCGCTGGTGCAGCCCTTGATGTGCTTTCCGTTGAACCCCCGTCAATCAATAATCCTTTATTGAAGACAAAAAACTGCATTATTACGCCCCATATCGCATGGGCAACAAAGGAAGCACGGCAGAAACTAATGGGTGTCGCTGTAAATAACCTAAGTGAATTTATCAAAGGCAGGCCTGTAAATATTGTAAATGCTTAATGTTGGTTATACCCTTTAATTTGCGATATTGCTTATTGATTAAGGTCCGATATCATCCAGACATTGAGAAAGTTCCATAAAATGAAAACAGTGAAGTATATGGGCCATAAACTCTGGCGTCTCCATATGACAAGATAAAAAAGTGAGAGGCTACGACTGAATTAGTAAACATCCCGGCTTTTGCCGGATAAACAATCTGCTATGAGTAAGAAATCAGAATCCAGAAGGGATTTTATCAAAAAAACTGTAACGGGGGCAGCAGCACTATCTTTTGGCGGCATTTTACCTGGATTTAGTGCCAGTAGTTATACCCGCATTCTCGGAGCTAATGAACGTATAAAAATTGCTGTGATGGGAGTTAACTCCCGGGGTATGGCACTTTCAAATAATTTTGCGGCTCAGAAGAATTGTGAAGTTTATAACATATGCGATGTAGACAGCCGTGCTGCCCAGGTATGTATCGATAGTGTCCGCAAGATTCAGGATACAACGCCTAAGGCTGTGCCTGATTTTAGAAAGGCGCTCGAAGATAAAGATGTTGATGCGTTAGTTGTAGCAGCTCCTGATCATTGGCATGCACCTGCCGCTTTACTCGCTTCGGCAGCAGGCAAACATGTCTATCTTGAAAAGCCATGCAGCCATAATCCTCACGAAGGAGAAATGCTGGTTGCAGCTGCTCTAAAATATAAAAATGTGATTCAGATGGGTAACCAGCGCCGCTCGTGGCCAAATGTGGTTAAAGCTATCGAAGAGCTTCGTTCTGGCGTTATCGGCCGCCCTTATTTTGCTAAAACATGGTATACCAATAATCGTCCATCGATAGGAATTGGTAAAGCAGCTCCAGTCCCAACCTGGCTGGATTATGACCTGTGGCAGGGCCCGGCTCCAAGAATGGCTTATAAAGATAATCTCATTCATTACAACTGGCACTGGCACTGGCACTGGGGTACCGGCGAAGCCTTGAATAATGGAACTCACATGGTCGATTTGGCCCGTTGGGGCCTGGGTGTAGATTACCCGACAAAGGTAAGCTCAGCAGGCGGGCGTTATCGCTACCAAGATGACTGGGAAACGCCCGATACGCAGGTTATAACGATGGAATTTGCTAATAAATCAACGATAGCCTGGGAAGGCAGAAGCTGTAACCCGCATCACATTGAGGGAGACAGTGTTGGAGTGGTCTTTTATGGTGATACTGGTTCATTGGTCATCACCGGAGGTAACGCTTACACAATATATGACCTGAAGAATAAAATTGTTAAACAGGTTAAGGCGGACTCTGTAGTAAATACAGGCAGCCTGACCAGCCCATCTCAGCAATTGGATGCCTTCCATCTTCAAAATTTCTTCGATGCAATTAAAAATGGAAAAGCATTAAATGCTGATATTTTCGGGGGCCATAAGAGCACGCTATTGGTTCAGCTTGGAAACATCGCCCAACGCTCGGGTAAAACATTGAACATCGATCCGACGAATGGTCATATTAAAAATGATAAGGATGCAATGAAATTCTGGAAGCGTGAGTATCAGAAAGGGTGGGAGCCGAAAGTTTAGTTGCTTCGCTATGCTCGCAATGACTCATTGTCCTTGCGAGGAGGCACGACGAAGCAAACCTTTTTTCCTGTAGTACGCCATTGAAAGCTTGATCATCCTGTTGTAGGTTTTTAAGCCTCCCGGCTGCTTGTTGGCTTTTAAATAGTTGTCGTAAAGGATGCTGCTTAATCGGGCGGCACCACCCTGATACTTCGTCCAGTATTGGCGCTCAGTTTCCAGATCCTTAATTACTGCAGGGGAGATTCTTTCTTTCATTTGTCTAAAGGCAGTGCTGTCGGTCCTCCAAACCTCATTCATAAACTCCTGTGCGGCAAGATAATAAGCGGAATATTTTAGCAGCTTGTTATCAGAGGATTTGCCTGCAATAAAACCTGCAAAGTTTGCCTCATCCTCCGCTCCAAACCCCATTTGATGTGCCATTTCATGACAGGCAACAAATGACTGTGTGAATACAGGCATTAAGCTGTTAAATTGCGCTTCACCCGTGTATGGATTGTAATATCCAGCAGTCCCGATATAGTTGAGGAGCGGGCTTAACAGACTTTTCTTAGCCATTGGCTTAATGGCAATTAGGGACGGGTCAAAGAAAGATAATCTGCTAACCGCCTGAATAGCGGGATCTAATATTTCCTGATGTGAAGGATTGAAATCCCGGGACCGCAGAGATAAACGGCTTACGTTCGCAGAATCTATGAGCATTGAGGTAACGGTTACCAGCTGAGTGACATCGTATGCATAGTCCTGGAGCTCCAGTCGCTCGATAGCAGGCTGCCGGAAATAATTCAAGGCCCAAAGTATATAAAATGCAGCAATAGCGATCTCAAGTTTCAAAATAAACCGTAGAAACAAAAAGCCAGCGTCAGCTAGTTGTTTGCGTATCAGCAGCCTGACGAGTTGAAAAAGGCCGGTGACCAGTAGAATGATAATTATAATGTATAAGACGTCACCGACGCTAAAAGGGACATAATTAAACAGGAATTGAAAACCTTTTCGGATCAGGATATAAACACCATTTGAATAGTATCTCTCAATAAAATATGGATAGCTTTTCAGGCTAAACATCACCACAAGAAAAACGAACATACACGCTATCGCTATCAGCGTTAACCTCAGTTTTGATTGCTCAACTTTATTTCTTGTTTTCATTTCCCCTGTCATCTGTATCCCATTGCCTGGAGATTGAAAAGCTCAGCATATCTGCCACCCTTGTTTAGCAGCTCTTCATGACTTCCGATTTCAATCAGCTCGCCTTTATCAAGTACAAGAATACGGTCTGCCATACGGACTGTCGAAAACCGATGTGATATCAATACCGCTGATTTGCCTTTAGTGAGTTCTGCAAAACGCTCGAAAACTTCATACTCAGCCCTTGCATCCAGGGCTGCTGTCGGCTCATCTAATATCATCAACTGAGTATCTTTCATATAAGCACGGGCGAGCGCGACCTTCTGCCATTCACCTCCGGATAACTCCATCCCATCTGCAAATCGTTTGCCGAGCATTTGATCATAATGATCCGGCAACCGTTTCGCCAGCAGATCTGCCAGGCTTTTCTGTGCAGCTACTTCAATCAGACCGCGATTATCTTTTTCGATAATATTTCCGGTAGCAATATTTTGCGCAAAGGTCATCTGATACTTTAAAAAGTCCTGGAAAATGATGCCCATGTTTTTCCGGAGATCGAAAAGGTCGTAATTTTTAAGATCCACCCCGTCGAGAAGAATCCTTCCTTCAGTTGGATCATATAAGCGGGCGAGCAATTTCACAAGTGTAGATTTACCCGCACCATTTTCACCCACCAATGCGAGTTTTTCCCCTGCATGCAATGTGAAGCTTAAATGCCGGTTTGCCCACCTGTCTGAGTTTACATACCGAAACCCGACGTTTTCAAATATAAAACCCATTTTTAGTGGGATGGGGAACGGCAGCGAACCCTTTACAGGAATGATCCTTGGCTGTATCTCGAAAAATTCAAAGAAATCATTCAGATATATCGCTCCTTGAGAAATGCCCGTAAAACGTGTTAATATACCCTCTAAAAGCGCTCGCATGTGCCGGAAGGATCCGGCAAGGAAAGTTAATTCACCAATGCTCACCTTGCCTTCAATAGTTCTCAAAATAATGATAATATAGGCGAGGTAATATCCTGCACTGCCAAGAACAGAAAAAAAAGCGCCCCAGCTGGCCCGGCCTATTACTAACTTTCTGTTATCACTGTAAAACTTCCCTGAAAGGGTTTTGAACCGCTTTGTAATGAACCCTGATAGATTAAATATCTTTACCTCTTTTGCGGTTTCATCACTCGCCCCAAGAAACCGGATATAGTCCAGCTCTCTTCGCTCCGGGGTCTGGCCCCGCGTTAAAGCATAACTTTTGTCATTGAAGTACGACTCTCCAAGGAACGAAGGGATAATAGCAACAAAGAGCAGGAGTATAAGCCAGGGGTTGAATGCAATAAGCCCCCCAGCCAGGAAAAGCATAGTTATAATATCCTGTATCTGGCTCATCACCTGCGATAAAAGCATAGTTCTTCCAATGGTTTGCTGTCTCGCGCGTTCCATCTTATCGTAGAAAACAGAATCTTCAAATTGGTCCAGATCAAGTGTTGCGGCATGTTCCATGATCTGTACCGAGGTGAAATTTGAGAAGAGGTCACCTAAGAGGCTATCTATCAACGCTATCGCCCGGTTTAGTATGTCAGTTACTATTGCCAGCCCGAATTCGATAGCGACAAGCAGCCAAAGGTGATCATGGGCGCCTATTGATGCTCCTTTACTGATGATCACTACTTCGTCTATAATGAGCTTTCCAATGTAAAGCATAGCCAAGGGAAGAGTCGATCTGATGAGGCGCAGGGAAGCACTTGCTAAAGTCATTCCGGGATTAGTCTGCCATACCAGCTTCAAAAATGCGGGTAGATTTGAAAGCGCGGACAAACGTTGCTTAAACGTTAGATTATCTGTAGAAATAAAATTTTTGGGTTTCTTCTCGAACCGGCTTTTTTCACTCATCGTAACAAACTTAAATATTTATTCGTGGCTGCTTATTTTTTTGAATGCACTCATGCTTGCTTCGCAGGTTGTTCTAAATGCAATTTGATGTGATTTTGATATTGTGAAAGGATTTTACAGGCATTATTGCAGAACTCTAACATTCAACGAGATTTTATGTTCCTATTGAAAAGCTTTCCTATATTCATATTAAAGTAAAGAGTTTGATAGCAAGCAATTAGCCCCTGGAAAATGAACATTATTAAGAATTACGCAGAATTTGAGGCCTATCTTGGGAAAGATCTGGGAACGTCTCCTTACCATAAAATTGATCAGGCGCAGATAAATCAGTTTGCCGATGCAACTCTTGATCATCAATGGATCCATACTGATGTCGCAAAAGCGGAAAGTGAAGGACCTTTTAAAGCAACAATTGCTCACGGTTATCTTACCCTTTCTCTCATCCCATATTTATGGAAAAAGATCGTTGATATCCAGAATTTAAAAATGGAAATTAATTATGGCATCGAAGATCTTAGGTTTGGCCAGGCTGTTGTGGTAGATAGTGAAGTGAGATTGATTGTAAAACTTATAGCAATAGCTAATCTTCGGGGTATAACAAAGGCTACGATCGGTGTAGAATTGCAGATAAAGGATCAAAAAAAGGCGGCTTTCTCGGGGAATGTTGTGTTTTTATACCATTTCATAGACTAGTTCAACCTGTTATTTGCGCTTCAACTATTGGCATTAACTCAACGGCTTGTATAACACCTGATTGACGCCATTTAACTTCGCCATTTTTAAAAAGTATCAGAGTAGGAACACTTTGTACGTGATATTGTCGGGCAATTGCCGGATTTTTATCGATGTCAACTTTGAGAATTTTGGCTTTGTCGCCGACCATTGATTTCAGCTGTTGCAGTATAGGCGCCATCATTTTACAAGGGCCGCACCACTCGGCAGAAAAATCAACCAGCACTGGCTGATCTGATTTTAAAATATCACTAAATGCAGACATGGTTCGCTTTCATAAGGTATATTTATAATGCTGCTCCAATAAAAATAGAGACATTATTTATTTTATAATAATGATGTATATTAAAGTCTAGGCATCATACTTTTACGTAACTATTTTAAGTACATATTGTTTATTTTAATGTTCTTAATAAATGGAATGAATTCAACTGCTGATCAACTGGTAAATATTATTTCAGCTACTCCGACCGCTATCGCTGTTGTGGATTTGGAGATGAAATATATTGCTGCCTCACAACAGTGGATTGAAGATTATAATTTGCATGGAAAGAAGATAATCGGCGAATCGCATTACGATCTGTTCCCCGAAATAGGAGCTGAATGGAAAGCAATTCATGCCGCCTGCCTTAATGGAAAAGCTCAAAAAAACCCCAGGGATCAATTCGTCAGGCTCAATGGAGAAGTTCAATGGTTGAGTTGGGATATCCGACCCTGGATGGACAATGAGGGCCATATATGTGGGATGATAATGTATTCGGAAGACATTAGTGAGCGCATAATCTCTGAAATTGAACTCAAAAGAAACCTTGACCTTTTTAATGAAACCAACGAAGCCGCACGTATAGGTTCCTGGGAATACGATATTCTTACAGGAAGTGTTTTTTGGTCCTCCATGGTCAAGCATATTTACGAGGTGAGTGATGATTTTATACCAGATATAGAAACCGTAAAAAGCTTTTTCAAAAATGATTTCGATAGGGCTCTGACAAATACATTGATAGGTGAAGCCATAAATGATCAGAAATCTTTTGATGTTGAGCATGAGATAATCACCGCCAAGAGTAACCCATTATGGATCCGGTTAAGTGGAAATCCCCATTTCAAGGATGAAAAGTGTATCCGTATTTCAGGAACTATCCAAGATATTCAGGAGTTAAAGGTTCAAAGTCTTCAGTTAAAAGACAGTGAAGAAAAGTATAAGTCGATTCTTGAAAATTCTTTAAACGCACATTTTCTAATCCGACCAGATCGGTATATCCTTGAGGCCAATAGGGCAGCTTTGAATATGTTCGGCTATACTATTGATGAGATGCAGGCTTTAGGAAGGAATGATATCATGGTGGCATCTGACCCTAATCTGGCGGCTTACATAAAAAAACGGGAAGAAACGGGATTTGCCAGCACTGAATTAACAGGGATCCGGAAAAATGGAGAACATTTTCCAATTGAAATCTCATCCGTTTCGTTTAAGGATTCAAACGGGATACAGCGAACCAGCGTATCCATAGTTGATATTTCTGAAAGAAAAAAAGCTGAAAAGAACCTGCAGCTGAGTGAAGCTGAATTCCGCGCTGCATTCGAATACTCCGCACTGGGAATGTCTCTTATGGAAATGAACGGTGAGTGGATCAGGGTAAATGAAAGTTTCTGCAGAATTTTGGGTTATACGAACCGGGAGTTGATGTCACGTTCTTTAAGTGAGATATCGCACCCTGAAGACCGGGATAAAGACATTCCATTAATGGAAGAGGTTTTGAACGGCTCCAAGAAGTCCTATCATCTGGAAAAGCGCTTCCTTCACAAAAGCGGAGTTGTGGTATGGGTTCATCAGGCAAGTTCTGTTGTTCATGGTACCGATTTTAAACCTTCCCACTGGACAGTGCAGATCCAGGATATTACTGAACAGAAAAACATCGAGAATGCACTGAGAGAAGAGCGGGAACTTTTACGAACCCTGATCGATAACATACCAATCAGCGTCTTTATTAAAGACCTTCAATCACGTAAAGTCCTTGTGAATAAGGCAGAATGTAACTTCATGGGTGTAAAAAATTCTGCGGAGATCCTGGGTAAAGATGATTTTGAACTTTTCCCGTTAGATTTCGCGAGAATAAACATAGCTGAAGACCAGGAAGTTTTTAAAACAGGGAAGCCGATATTAGACCGGGAGAAAACTGTTACGTGGATCGATGGCAGTACCAGATATATGTTAAGTTCCAAGATACCTTTGTATGATAAGGGAGAGATATCGGGCTTATTGGGTGTGATCTATGACATTACAAAAATCAAGCAGGCGGAAAGCGCGTTAATTGAAAGCGAGCAAAATTATCGGAGAATATTTGACAATATCCAGGATGTATTTTATCAGACTGATCAGAAAGGTATAGTAACAGAGATTAGCCCCTCGATAGAAAAGCACTCTGGTTATGCCCGGGATGAAGTACTGGGTAAGCCGGTAACAGATTTTTATTTCGATATAGAAGACAGGAAAAAATTAGTTGAAACGATCAAAACAAATCGGATTGTTAGCGATTTTGAGGTGCGTCTGAAAACTAAAGCTGGTGAGAAAAGATACTCTTCTGTAAATGCCCAGTTGATTGTAAGAAATGGTGAAATAATTGGCACAGAGGGAAGTATGCGTGATGTAACAGAGAGAAAGCTACAGCAAGATTCTCTCAAATCGCTTAACAACGACCTAAACACTCTTAATGAACAGAAAAATAAGCTACTTTCTGTAATTGCTCACGACTTGAGAAATCCTATTTCAGGGTGCGTTGCTTTACTGGAGGTTGTGTTTGCGGACATAGAGAATACCAGCAAGGATGAATTGGCAGGGTATATGGGAATGATGCAAAAGGGTGTACTCAATGCTCATGAATTGCTCGAGGATTTGCTGGAATGGGCCAGAATCCAATTTCACTCAGTAGATTTTATCCCTACGCGGATAGTTAACCTTGCCGGTGATGTTAGGCATACTCTCAAGAAAGTACTTCCTATAGCCGAAGCTAAAAACATCGAGCTAAAACAGGACATAAAAGACGGAATATCTATTTTGGCCGATAGGCATATGCTTGCTTCGATCATCCGGAATCTCGTAACGAACGCGATTAAGTTCACTAACAAAGATGGTAGGGTCGTGATTTCGGCTGAAAGAAAAGGCAAAAACTGCCTATTTTCAGTCTCAGATAACGGTATAGGAGTTCCCGCCCAAGACATTGGAAAATTGTTTAGCGACGACACGGGATTCACGTCATCCGGTACATTAGGCGAGAAAGGCACCGGCATGGGGCTTGGCTTATGCCGTAATTTTATTGAAAAGCATGGCGGCAAAATCTGGGTCGAAAGTATCCAGGGAGAGGGCAGTACTTTTTATTTTACTATTCCTGATCAGGCAAAACTTCATTAACGGAGCAAAGAACAAGGACAGATCGGATATTCTAATTATATCCCAGTTTTTATGGTTTGTTCTGTGTGCTCTCTACCACTATAACATTTCCTCTATTTTCAATAAAACTATTGAATGAGATTAAAGTAAAATACTGTCATGTCCTGAAAAAAGTAGACACTATTATTGTTGTTATTGGAGCTGTTGGA
>NZ_JBBJNI010000104.1:0-14975 GCF_037719425.1 Daejeonella sp.
GACAACCATAAAGCTCAAGTATTATTTATTGTTTATCAATAAATAATACTTGTTTATAAGAAACTATTTACTACTTTTGAATAAACAAAGAAAAACTAACATGAAACTAATCCTTACAATTTTTAAATGGGGTGCGGCAATACTTTGTTGCTTTCTTATTTTCATTACTCTTGTACTTGCTGTCCGTTATGGCTTCACACTCTATGAAAACGATCCTCACAGTTATATTTCCATAAACAACGACAATATGCGGCACGAGTTTAAAAATACCGCTAAAACGGAAGCAGAGCGCTTTATCTATTCACCAGATAAGATTACCCGGTATAAACAGGCGAAACCGACCTACACCGTTGATATCAAGCCCCATTCAGGGATAGGCTATTATCACATGGTATCTACGCTGTTTTTCGTGGCCCTCGGGGCATTGATTCTAAGAAAGTTTTGGCAGATCTTCGGGCAGATCAGTCTCGATGCGCCGTTCAATGCGCGTGTGGTCCATCTTTTGTACACAGCTGCATACTTATATATTATCTCTGAAGTGTTGGGTTGGATTCACTACTATGTACTTGGCAAACTGATTAATAATTCAATGCAGATAGATGGCCTTCACCCGGTGGATGAAATGGGCACAGCTCTCCTCACAGGGTTGCTTATGCTGATTATTGCAGTAGTTTACAAACGCGGATTAGAGATTTACGAAGAAAATAGCTTAACTGTATAACATGCCGATCATTGTAAACTTAGATGTAATGCTCGCAAAACGGAAGATGTCCCTCTCTGAGATTGCCGGGAAAATGGACATTACCTTATCGAATATCTCTATCCTGAAAACCGGGAAAGCCAGGGCTATACGGTTCTCTACACTTGAAAAGATCTGTGAGATCCTGGATTGCCAGCCGGCGGATATTTTAGAGTATCAGAGATAACGGACTAACCTTATCCAGATAGCTATGTAAGCTATCCAGATAAGGTTTACCCTCTTAGTTATTTCCCACGGGGCGCAGCAAAGGGGCCTGTCCACTCAGCTAATAAAGGATTCATTTCTGTTTTATTTGCACTAGTCACAACAGATTGCTGCGTACCACAGCCAGCCATAACGACCATCACCAGGAGGCAGCCTGTTTTGACTGAATTTATTATATAACGGTTCATAATTAAAATTGGTTAGAAGGGTGCCGATAAACCGGGTCACCGCAAGTTACAAAAAAGAGGAGGTATTCGAACACTTGTGTTCAATGCAGCGCATCCAGGACGAGACACCGGATTCAAGTCGTGGGAACGGCCGGCCCCCTGTCCTTACAGCCGTCCGGGTATTTTGAATGTCAAAAAAAACATCCAGGTTTATAAGGCCCTAATACTCTTCACGATTCACTCCTATTCACTACTTTTACACTATTATGTCCTCGAAACGATTCCTCTTTTTACTGTGCGCAGTAAGTCTCTGGTTTTCACCAGCTTTCGCAAACCCCGGCTCAGATGCAATTCTTGGACAATGGATGTCAACGCGTCGAAATGTGAAGGTGCAGGTTTATAAAGAAGGTGCTGAATTTAAGGGCAGGGTAACCTGGTTTAAGGATAATGACGACCCAAGTAAACCAATGGCTACCCGGCTGGACGAAAACAATCCTGATCCCAAACTCAGGAAGCGCAAGGTTCTGGGGATGCAGGTACTATCCCGCCTGGAGTATAATGCGAAAACCAGCCGCTGGGAAAATGGGAGGATCTATGATCCTAAAACCGGAAGGCAATGGAGCTCAGTAGCATACTTAGACACAGAGGGGGTATTGAATGTGAAAGGCTACTGGCAGTTTGAATTTATAGGTAAAACGATGAGATTTAGAAAGGTCAGCTAAAATACTGACCCATTAATCTCTTTCGGCATTACATGGTTTCCAGCAACTGCCCTGCCCCGCGCGGACCAGGATAATCTCCGTTTGATAAAATCTGCATATCTTCAATATATTCACTGTATTCACTTTGTACACACTGAAGACTTTTTAGCACATCTTCCACGCCTTTCTTTGCTTCGAGATTTTCTAGATGCGAAAGAGCGTTGTTTAGCTTTTCGATGTTTGCAGTTAACTGGCCATCTTCCAGAAAGCAATGCTTAATATAATCCAGCAGGTACAGATCAACCGTAAACCTAAGGCCTGGTTGCTTGGCCAAATCTATAATCGCCCTGATCTCATCGGTAGTCAAATGCTTGTTTACAACGAGCTCTTTTTTCATCTCTTCAGCCATAATATTCAATTGTTATCATTTAATTAAACGCACAAATTTTCATTTTGTTCTCCGCATAAGAGGATGTTAACTAATATTATGCCAAGTAAGTGGAGAGTTGACCCGAAGGAGCCCTTACGGGAAGAGAGGAGAATTTAGAATAACCGGGCGGATAAAACTATCCCTCTCCGCCCGGCATTTTCAGTTTTCATACTTCAGACCTCAGTCCCTTACCGCAGTCTCGACTGGAATTCCGAAATAACGTCCTTATACGTGTTCAGTATTCTATCCCAGGGGAGATATGATTCGTCTTCTTTTACGCTGGTTTTGGCTTCGCCGCTAAACTCACTAACGAGTTTGATTGAATATTTAAGCGGCATGATATCGGCCTGCTTCACAATGATCCGTGTCCGGATGGTGTTGTTCAGGAAGTTCTTCAGGTTCCAGCTGGTACGGATATATCCTGTTTCTTTATCTGCCAGTTCAATATTATCGAAATAGTTCATTGTTATCTGGCTCAATATCTTCCATGCATCAGCTTCCGGCTTGCTAGTCTCAATCGTGAAATTGATGTTTGCCTGGTCGCTCTGAACTGAGCTGATAAATGCTTCATCAGCCGGCAGAACCAAATGCTCAGCAATAGGCGGGGGCTGCACGCCGTCTTCATTACAGTAGCTCTTTTTAGAAAGAACAAACCCTGCTTTTTCAACGATCACTTCCACACATTGATTATATGGAACGCGCACTTTGTATTCTCCTTTACCCATTACACGGCCATCAATTTTGATAGTAGCATCTTCAGGCGTAGTACGCACGGCAATCTGCCTGTCTTTCAGTGAAATACTTTCGGTTACAGGCGGACCTGGCTGGCCTTCCTTTGCACAGTATTGTTTTTCCAGCGTAACGTATCCGTCCTTAACGTATTCGATAGTAACACATGCTTCCAATGGAATAATAATTTCTGTATTGCCTTCACTAACTTTTTTACCATTGATAACCACCTGTACATCGGCAGGAACCGTCTTAACGAACATCGATCTGTCGGTAAGCGCTATGGATTCATTAATGGGCGGAATATCCATTCCCTGTCGGTTATGGTAGGTTTTAGCTTTTGTAAAATATCCGGTTTTCTTAACCTCAACGGTAACTGATGCATCCTTTTTAATTTCAACCCACCCCGCGTTAGTTGACTGATCGACCCCGTTTATAAAAATGCGGGCGTCGTGAGGTTGGGCGTTCACCCGAACTAGCCTGTCTTCAAGAAGCAAACGATCTTCCTTCGGTAAGCTTACCGATTTGGAGTTGATATAGGTCCTGACAAGGGGTTTATAGCCTTCTAACCGAACGACTATTTTGATAGGTTCATCTTTATCGATTTTCAGTACAGCAGTCCCGGTTCCTAAAGCCACCTCCGAATTGTTGTCAAGCACCCTGTAAATAGTTGCCTGATTTGGGCTGCAAACTATGGTAATGCTTTTATCCGCCCACGCATTACTAAAAAACAATAAAAACCCTAACATGAGTAGCAGATTTTTCATACGTAATAATTTAAATGATCAATTAAGTTTTACTCCAAAAACACCGAATATATTGACTAGTAAATATAATAATATATTGAATATTCGCTATGCAGGAATCATTATTCTTATCTTCTCAGCGGATATTTCTAAAATTGGCTGCGCAGGATGTAAAATACATGATAATGTAAATGTCAGAAGGAATCTCCGCCCAGCCACTCTCCACGCGCTAAAACCCATAATATATCACTAGTTTCGTTTTGAATTTATCACAGACTAAACCTAATGAAAAGGATCTTCTTATTAGCGCTTTTCAGCTGCTATATCACTTTATTAAATGCACAGCAGCCGTTCAAATTTGCTTTCCTGAGTGATACGCATATTTCTACCGATCCGGGTGTTCCGGCGGATGATCTGCGCAGAACTATTGCCGATCTGAATCTTCAGACTGATCTTGATTTTGTGGTGATCACTGGAGATATCACTGAAATGGGAACAGCTGAGGAGATCAAGCTGGCGAAGAGCATTTTCAACGACCTTAAAATACCTTATCGGATAGTGCCGGGCAACCATGACAGCGGCTGGTCGGAATCGGGTGGTGTGGACTTTATCCGTGAATTCGGATACGACAAATTTGTATTTGATCATAAGGGTTATCGTTTTATCGGAACCGCGTCCGGGCCTTATGTGCGGATGTCTGACGGCCATATTCCCCGGGACGCCGTTGTTTGGCTGGATTCCGTGCTGGCGAAAACTCCAAAAGAGCAGCCATTGGTTTTTCTTAATCACTATCCCCTCAATAATGAACTCGACAACTGGTATGAGATAACCGACCGCTTAAAGAAATATAACACGCAGTTCGTGCTAGCCGGCCATCATCATACCAGCAAGCCGGCAGACTTCGAAGGGCTCCCTGCAACTCATGGCCGCTCTAATCTTCGCGCCAAAGCAGAAACAGGAGCCTATAACGTGGTTACGGTAAGAACCGATTCTGTGCTCTTTGCAGAGCGTAACCCGCTGACTAAAGCTATCCGTCCATGGAGAAGAATTGCGCTTGGAAAACGATCGTATGAAGCAGGCAATTATGCCCGGCCTTCTTTCGATATTAACAAGCAATACCCAAACGTAAAACCAGCCTGGGTTTATCATTCGAGCGCTAACGTAGTATCAACCCCGGCCTATGCAAATGGCCTGGTGATATTCGGCAACAGCCTCGGAAAGATCGAAGCGGTTTCGGTAAAGAACGGCAAGCCTAAATGGTCGTACCAAACTGGCGGCGGAATTTATTCGTCTGCAGCAGTAGACGGCAGCAGTGTAGTCATTGGCTCAGGTGATGGTAGTATCTATTCCCTGAATGCGAAGAACGGAAAATTGAACTGGTCACTGAAAACCGGAGCGTCTGTACTTGGTGCAGTTACAATAGAAGATCATGTTGCCTATGTTGGCGGCAGCGACCATCACTTCAGGGCTATAGACATGAAGACCGGGAAAGAGCTTTGGAGTTTCGGCGGCCTGACTGGTTCGGTAGTCAGCAAACCTTTGATCTATGAGGGAAAAGTTATATTTGGGTCCTGGGATACCCACCTTTACGGTTTAGATAAAACCACTGGTTCCCTCTTATGGAAATGGAACAACGGAAGTCCAGTAAGGCATTTCTCACCTGCCATGTGCAATCCTGTGGCTTATGGCGGTGTGGTTTATATCGTCGCCCCAGACAAATTCCTTTCGGCAATTGATGCATCAAATGGCAATACCTTATGGCGCAGTAATGCAGCTACTATCAGGGAATCCATTGGTATATCAGCAGATAATCAACTGATCTATGGGAAAACCATGAATGATGAGATCGTAGCTTTTAAAACGAATAAGACAAAAGCGGAGCTGGTATGGCGGTTAAATGTCGGCTTTGGATATGAACATGTTCCTTCCATGCTGATCGAAAATAACGGGCAAGTTTACTTCGGAACCAAAAGCGGCGTGACCTATTCGATTGATCCCGAACATCAGAAGATCAACTGGGCTCATAAGCTCGACAATTCCATGATCAACACCGTAAATGTGATTGATAAGAACCGGGTTATTGTTGCGTCAATGGATGGGAAAGTATCCGTTTTGAGATCCAGATAAGCCCGGCAGGTTTGCGCCAGAATTGCGCTAAATTAATTCTTAGGGTGGTGGACAAAAGATAAGAAATTTTAGCTTTTTAAGAGTAAATGCATAAATTCCTTACACTAATTAATCCCACACATACTAGTCAATTTCATTGACGAAATAAAGGTGGTATATTAGTTGCATTGGTAAATACTTGATATGGAAAACAAAGACGAACTTGAATCTGCATTCTTTTGTGTGCCCGATATAACAGGTTTTACAAAATTTATAGCAACCACGGATATTCATTTCTCCAGGGAAGTTATTCCCGCGCTGCTCCGGAAACTTATTGATTGTAATGTTCTCAAGATGAAGATCGGGGAGATTGAAGGTGACGCGATCTTCTTTTATAAAACTGGACGGCTTCCGACTGTTAGCCGTGTGGCTGCTCAGTGTACGGCACTCTATCAAACCTTCTCGGACTTCATAAGCTCTATTAAAGAGAATGATCCTGAAAATTATGAGTTGTACCTTGCCGATAGTCAGTTAGGGCTCAAGATCATTATCCATTACGGGGATATCAGTATCGCTAATATTAAAGGAAGGATCAAGCTTTTGGGCCAGGACGTAATTATTGCGCACAAGCTGCTTAAGAATAAAATACCTGATTTCAATTACATTCTGTTAACCGACAAGTATCTGTCCAAGATAAAGGACAGAAATAACCTTCAGCGCTGGTTTCATTGGGAAGAGCTTCGCAGCGGATGCGAAAGCTATGAATACCTTGGCGATGTTGGCTATAGGTATATCACGCTCGATGAAATGGGTTTTTTGCTGGATACCGAAGTTGCTGCTATGCTTACTCCTAATAAGAAAACAGCATAATCACTACGAATCCAACTGCGCAAAGTACCATCCCGAACATAAAGATATTATAGGACCAGCTTAAGTAGTTATACTTTTTGATAAGCACGCTACCCAGATAATAAATATCGATAGACATACTATCGTATAATTCATCCTTCTGATCCTTAAGCTCTTTGATTTTGTCAACGAATTCACGCAGCTGCAGCTGGGCAAAGTTTCCAAAGAACAGTATACTGCTATCCTTTTTGCTTAGCTCGTATTTTTCCTTTGTTGTAACGTTGGGTCTCGCAGACAGGATAGCGAAAACTACGGCCAGTAAACTGGTAAGCAGTAAAAATGCCATCGGAAAAACGAAGCGAACACTGGCAAACTGGCTCTGGCTCGAAAAAGTAAATCCGGTACCAAAAAGAGTTATGACAATCGATATGATGATGGTGTTAATGCTGATCATCATATTTGCTTTATTATCAGCAATGGAAGTAAGGCTGACGTGATAGTCATAAACAGACCTGTACAAGGTTTCAATCCCCCTGCCTTCTTTTACAGGTTTGACTTTGCTCTCTGACTTACTTGACTCCTTTGCGAATTTATCAATCTTTGCTCGCTGTTTCAGGATATTCTGCTCCTTCTGCTCGTGATATTTCAGAACAGCATCTTCAGTTTTAAATTGAGTATCCAGCAGAAATTGAAGCTGTATCTGAGCCCACTCTTCCTCAGTATACGTTTTTTGAAGTATTCGTTCCCATTCTATGCGGAGAAGATCAGCACGGTGATCAAAAGTTTTGGTGCCGAGGTTTATATAATCTGCATCATGAAGTATTTCCTGTAGAGAACCATCGGGAATTGTCCTGTATTTAGTAGAGAGTATCAGGGATTCTATTTCTTTGATATCATCATCAGAGTAATTTCCTTTCAGGTACTCCTTCATAAATTTCACGCTCTCTTCTTCGTGATTATCGTAAGTAGTAATGTATCCTGTATCGTGAAATATTGCTGCAAGCATCAAAACTTCATAATCACGGCTGGTTAGATTGTATGATTTAGAAAGCTTTTTACATGCCTTGGCTGTTTCTGCCGTATGATTATAGTTGTGATAT
Source organism: Daejeonella sp. (assembly GCF_037719425.1). Classification (GTDB taxonomy): domain Bacteria; phylum Bacteroidota; class Bacteroidia; order Sphingobacteriales; family Sphingobacteriaceae; genus Daejeonella. The sequence goes on from NZ_JBBJNI010000104.1 coordinate 7,793, forward strand.
ACATAATCACCTGACAACTTATCCTTGAATAAATTGAAAACATGTTCTGCAGCATCTTTAACAATAGTATTACTCTTCATATATTAGTTATGTTAATTCTTATGCTTAATAGTAAAAACTATGCCATCATCCGTTAATTATATTATTTATGCACAGGCTTTTGGTATGATTATGGCAAATCATTCACAATGAATTTAATAAAATATGATAAGAAACACTACTCTTCTGATTATAATCGCTCTTGCTTCATGTAATACCCCAACTGGTAGCGGCAATACCGATGCTGATCAGCCTAATTCAAAAGTTATTTTTCCTACAAAAAACTTGGTGCATGAGCTCCCTCCCGAATTAAGCGAGATTTCCGGCATCACCTTTTTAAGCGATACTGTATTGGTTGCAATACAGGATGAGGAAGGTATTTTATACTATTATGACCTTCAGCAGAATAAGGTCATCAAGAAGCAGACATTTGCCGGCTCCGGCGATTATGAAGATCTCACCCGGGTTGGGAAGGATATATTCGTAATTACCAGTGCAGGGGTACTGACCCTGATCAGAAACTTTGAATCGACCAGTCCGGTTGTAAGTACAATTGCAACGCCGTTCACTAAGAAGAATGATATCGAAGGAATGGCATACGATTCGAAAAATCATCGTTTGCTGATCGCACCCAAAGAGCACGGATTAGACCAAAATAAAACAACTAAACAAATTTATGGTTTTGACTTAAAAACGATGCAATTTCAACCGGAGCCTGCATTTGCCATTCGTTTGGATGAGATCTCCAGCCAGTTTGAAGGGGATGCTTTGGAGGAAAGCTCCAAAAAGTTTTTGAAAGCTATTGGTAATGAGGGTATGAACAAAGTATTCCGGTCTTCTGCTATTACAGTTAATGAGAAAACCGGCGAAATATTCGTCCTGTCATCCCTTAACGGGCTGATCATAATATTGAGTCCCAAAGGGGTAATGAACCAGATCATCCAATTTTCTGGTGTTGAATACAAACAACCGGAAGGAATAGCCTTTGCCCCAAACGGCAAACTTTATATTTCTAACGAGGGAAGCAAGTCAGGTATAGGGAATATTATTGAAATCACACATGAACGCTAAATTTAACAAAACCTCACTCTTTTTAATTGCTGTAACTATTATGGCAATTCAAGCTTGCACAACCTTTAAGCCGTATTACGATAAAACCCAGCTAAACTGGGAAAAAGCTAATAGCCCCGATACCTTAAAACTTAAATATTCTGTATGGCTCTTTGGCGATGGCGGGGTCCCTGACAAAGATCAGCAGGAGCCGGTATTGAAGCTTTTGCAGTCGCAGGTATTTCACCATGACAGCACAAGGGCAACTGCACCGGATACCGGCGTGGTTAATAGCTCACATGCAGAAGATGTGGTGATCTTTCTTGGCGATAACATCTACGAAACCGGGATGCCTGAACCTGATGCCTCTGATCGCGAGGAAAAAGAGCGCAGGATCAACGAGCAAATGAATGTGGTTAAGAATTTCAAAGGAAAGAAAATATTTGTCCCAGGTAACCATGACTGGAATGAAGGCCGTCCGGGAGGGCTTGCTGCTATAAATCGTCAGGAACAATATATTGAGGCTTATTTGAATTCCGGGGATGTGTTTATGCCCAGCAACGGCTGCGGTGGGCCGGTGGAAGTCCAGCTAAATAATGACCTTGTAATTATTGCCCTGGACTCTGAATGGTGGCTTGATAAACATGAAAAGTCGCTTGCACCAGAGAATGGCTGTACCGTTTCTAGCCGGCTGGAAGTTATTCAGCAGGTTCAGGACATCGTTCTTAGAAATAAGGGGAAGCATATCATTATTGCGCAGCATCACCCCCTATTCAGCAATGGACGTCATGGGGGATATTATACGCTTAAAGATTATTTGTTCCCTTTAACCCTCGTACGGGACAACTATTATATTCCCCTGCCAATAATTGGGGCTATCTATCCTTTGATGAGGCAGTATGGGATCTCCCGTCAGGACTTGTCGAACAAGGATTATCAGCAATTAAAAAGGGGCTTGCTTTCCATTCTTGAAGATGAAAAGAATGTGGTTCTGGCAACCGGCCATGAGCACGCATTGCAGTTCAATAAATACAATGACATCAATCACATCATCAGCGGCGCTGGAGCCAAGTCTTCCACTATGATCAAAGGCAATGGAGCTTTATTCTCTTATGGCGGTGGGGCCCAGGGTTTTGCGCGCTTAAATTATTACGATAATGGTCAGGCCTGGCTGGAATTCTGGGAGCCTGTTGGCGATGGGTCCACAGGCAAAATAGTCTACCGTACCCCTCTTTATGCTATTCCGGCTAAAGCGGATGCGAAGACAGCAGAAGAAAAAAGTATCAGCTATGTAGACAGCACGAAAGTTATTGTTGCCGGTGATACTTTTGAAGCAGGTCCGTTCAAGCGCAAGCTATTCGGCGAGCACTACAGGGATACTTGGGCTATTCCGATCACAGTGAAATACCTCGATTTGAACAATTTTGGTGGCGGCCTCACACCCATTAAAATGGGGGGTGGTAAGCAGACCACCAGTTTGCAGCTGCAGGGCAAGGATAAAAATATCTATCAGTTTAGAACCATAGCCAAGAACCCGACCGCTCTCCTTCCGGTAGGATTTCTAAAAACCTTTGCAGAAGACTTTATACAGGATCAAATCTCTTCTGCACATCCTTATGGCGCGTTGATAGTGCCTGATATGGCAAAAGCAATAGGCATCTACCATACGAATCCGGAATTGGTCTACATGCCTTATTCAACATTACTCGGGCCCTATATTCAGCAGGTTGGTGGTAAATTCGGTCTTATTGAAGCCCGTCCGGACGAAGATGTCTCAGATTTCAACTCATTTGGAAATGCAAACAACGCGGTGAGCACTCCTAAGATGTACAAAGAGCTGCGGGACGATAATGATAATGAGGTCGATCAGGAAATGTTCCTGAAATCACGCTTATTTGATATTTTCATTGGAGACTGGGACAGACATGAAGATCAGTGGAGATGGGGTGAGTTTAAGAAAGCTGGTGGTGTTATCTTCAGGCCTATACCAAGAGACCGCGACCAGGCCTTTACAAAGTTTGACGGTTTGATCCCAAAGCTGGTAAGCAATATCCTACCTGATATCCAATCGTTCCTGCCAGAGATCGGTGATCCGGCGGAGATGTCTATCGCTGCAAGAAATCTAGATCGTAACCTTCTCAATGAGCTCACCCGAGATGACTGGCGCCGTATCGCTACGCAGGTGCAAAGTGATCTTACGGACGAAGTGATTGAGTTGTCGGTTAAAAAAATGCCGGGAGAAGTCTATCATGAGTCTGGTCAGGAGATCATTGACAAGCTGAAATCCAGACGCGGTCAAATCGTTTCAGTTGCAGACGAGTACTTTCAGGTTTTGGCAAACGAAGTTACCGTTGCGGGATCGGATAAGAAAGAATTTGTCCGGATCGAAAGGTTCGATAATACTACACGGCTTACCATCCACAAAATTGATTCTAATGATAATGTAACCCGGCCGCTCTATAACCGGACGTTTGTTAATTCCGAGACTAAAGAGCTGAACGTTTATGCTCTTAATGGCCGCGATAGTATCCTCATTGACGGCAGCAGCTCAAATAATCCCATTAAAGTACGGATTGTAGGCGGTGATGGAAACGACAACTTCACAGATCTGGGCACGGGCCGGTCATTCTATTATGACCTCGAGACTGAGAAGAATGTGATTAACGGCGGTAAAAACACCGCTCTCAGAATGTCAGCCGAAGGCTATGTCAACGATTACAATGTAAATTCATTTACTTACGATAAATCGGGGATAGCACCATCACTTGAATACAATGCTTATGATGGCCTCTTTATAGGCGGAGGGTATGCTAAAAAGCATTATGGATTCAGAAAGTCTCCGGCTAGTTCCATCCAAAGCCTATTGGTAAACTATGCTCCGAACACGGGCGCATATACCATCGGTTATAAAGGTGATTTTTATTCAGTCTTTAAACGGAACTGGGACGTGATCGTACGGGGAAGCTATAACAATCCAAAATATACCTTCAACTTTTACGGAGAAGGGAATTCAACACAAAATATTGGCGACGATGTTGATTATTACAGGGTCCGAAGTTCAAATTTCAGTGCAGCGGCCTATATGCAGCACCGGTTCACGAAGGTCTTTAGCGTCGGAATCGGCCCGGGTTATGAATCCTTCGACGTTGTTAAACCAGCACAGCGCTTTGTTTCTTCCCCTGGTTTCCCTGAAGCAGGCGACATAGCATCGCGTTCAAAGTATGGAGCTGTCCGTTCTTACGCAAATATTGATTTCGTGGACAATCCAATGTTCCCGGGTTCAGGGGTTCGATGGAATAGTCAGATTAACTATTTCAATGAATTCCAGGGTGCCAGAGATAAATATGCTCAATTAAGAACAGACATATCATTCTACGCTACACCAAATTATAGCTTCCCCGTAACAGTAGCTACCCGTTTCGGAGCAGCGACTAATCTGGGCGACTACAAGTTCTTCCAGGCTAATTCGCTGGGAAGCAACACGAACCTGAGAGGTTTCCGCAACAATCGTTTCTCGGGCAGATCATATCTCTACCAGAATACGGAAGTCAGGTTCAAAGTAACCTATTTCCATAATTACATCTTTACCGGTGATATGGGACTGTTCGGCTTCTATGACGCAGGCCGTGTTTATTCAGATCTTCCGGAATCTAATACCTGGCATTCAGGATATGGCCCGGGCATCTGGCTGAACTTGTATAATAAGTTCCTGATATCAAGCGGTTATGGGTTCTCGAAAGAGGGCAGGTACCTGACCTTAAAAACAGGTATGTCTTTCTAAGAAAAACAGGTATACAAAAAAGGGTGCAGCATCAGGCTTGATGGTGCACCCTTTTTTATTGCTATTAAATCTTATTATTTTGATTTCACGGAAGCAGTAGAGTTAGTTTTCTCTGCGAGTAGCAATGCATTATACGCATTTACCACGCCGCCTGAAACTGATATTTCACTTATCGCAACTTTATTAGAGCTTCCTTCTTCCCTGATCTTAACCTTTTGCTCAACCTTGGTTACAGAATTCATGATGATTTCCTTTACCTGAACAGCAGTAAATTGAGGATAGTAGGAGCGAATTAATGCAGCTAAGCCAGCAACAACAGGTGATGCCATGCTAGTACCGTCATTATCCTTGTATTTAGAATCAGGCATTGTAGAATTGATCTTTACACCCGGCGCAAACACGTCAACAGATTTGCCCCCATAGTTAGAGAAGGAAGCTACCAACTCGTCATCGTTGTTCCAACCTGAAGCCCCAACTTCGATCCATCCTTCTGCAGTACCCATGGTTACACCAGTACTATCAGCGAATAAACGGTTAGGAACATTGTCCTCTTTCTCTGTATTCTTACCATCATTTCCGGCAGCATGGACTAAAAGCACATCTTTTGAAACCGCATACTTTACAGCCTCATCAACTACTTTCTTATCCCATGAGTAGGCTTTACCAAAGCTCATGTTAATGACCTTAGCGCCATTATCCACAGCATAACGTATGGAGTTTGCAACGTCCTTATCACGCTCGTCGCCATCAGGCACAGTTCTCAGTGCCATGATCTTAACGTTGTCTGCAATACCTTTAATTCCAAGGCTATTACCTCTTACAGCGCCGATGATACCTGCTACGTGTGTTCCGTGTTCAGCATCCGGCCCGGTGATATCATTATTACCATAGAACTTCTCATTGCTATTCGCATAGTTGTCGCCAACAGAGTCTTTCCTTGGATCGAACTCAAGATTTAAATGGTATTTAATCTGGGTATCGTAATGTTTTAAACCGTCTTCAAGCTCTTGTCTGAACTCTTTATAAGAAGTCTTCTTGATCTCCGGCTTTAAGAATTTGACTACCTGTGACTCAATGTCGCCCGCAGCCTTGTACGCATTGAAATCCTCAATGGTAGGCTCTGTTTTGCCCATCTTTACCAGAATTTCATTAAGATATTTCAGGATTAGAGTCGTATTCTGCAAACCCATTTGAGCTTGCTGAAGCTTCTCCATGTAATCTGTCACCAATTTCTTGTAAAGCTGAAATTCTTTTCTTTCAGCCTCTGTGAATGGTGTAGAATTAAGAGCAGCAGCATACTTTGGCTGCAGTTTATTGACCAAACGAACAACTTCCATATTATCATGGTGGATATTCAGGCCTTTTGCTGAACCAATAAAGTTCCAGCCGTAGATATCATCGATGTATCCGTTCTTGTCGTCATCGATACCATTACCGGCAATTTCCTTAGCATTGATCCACATTACCTGTTTAAGATCTTCGTGATTTTCATCGATACCGCCGTCAATTACAGCAACAACTACAGTTTTGGAAGTTTTACCTTTCAGCAATTCATTATAAGCCTTATCTGTACTGATTCCAAAAGCCCCATCGGCCTTCAGGTCCAGGTTTTGCCAGTTTTCTTTTGGCTTCTCATCAGCACTACTCTGAGCAGAAGATGTTAAAGGCAGTGCAAAGACTGCTGCAGTATATAATAGTTTTTTGATATAATTCATTTTTCGATTAGTTTCTATACAATGTATGTTCAAGATAACGATTTATTTCCCCAACGAGTATGCCAGAAAAATTCAATCTTAAATATTACACTTACATACGAATATCAGGATAATCTGGTTCTGTAAAGATGTCAGACTGACAGAGTTTGTGACATCAATATGTTAAACATCAAAGACTAAAAGGGTATAACCTTAGTCGGAATAAAGCTTATTTAAAAGTTTTTGTTTAGACTCATTTGGTTTAGAATTGCAATGCATGCATATTAATCATATCCTATTGCATAGTTTATTTCACTACTTTTTTCATTTATCTCAAGGTTTAAGCAGGGTAGTGGATATAACTTTAATTTCCTTTTTTGGAAAGCATGTGCTGTGTTTCATAGGAAGAGGTAGTCGTGTGCTCCCCGCCTACCGGCCGGCAGGTGCAGTAGTTTTGCGAATATGTTTATAGTTCCCATTTATATTCCCGCCTGCAAAAGCTACTGCTGCCGCCCGCGTTTAGTTGAGGCAGGTCAATGCTACTATCAGCGACGGCGCAAAGCCTATGACTTGTCCTGACATAGGTTGACAAAAAACAAGGTCAACGATGAATAGAAAT
>NZ_JBBJNI010000105.1:0-6705 GCF_037719425.1 Daejeonella sp.
TTGTTTTGTTTCCATACACTTTGTTTTTGTGTATAGTTATTTTAGGAAGTGACATGCCTCGAACCTGTCCCGAACAAAACCAGATATCGAATGGTACGTGGCCTACCTGGAATATTTTTTTCTCGGGGTGAAGAAATCAGGGAGATAAAACCATGTTGTACCCAGAATTTGACGAGTTCTTATTTCTTCCTTTTCATTTGCGAGGATGCGATAAACCGTTCGCCGACTTTTTTTGAGGTGGTTCTGGACGTCGATAATATCACCCCACTCTTTAGGCTTAAGATCGCCACCCCGGAGAATGGCAATAGTTTCCTCGAAAAACTTTTGCTGGCTTTTCTCCATTCGTTCCAGGATTGCTATGATTCGTGCCTCTTCCACTTGGGTATTTTCGTACCACAAAATTGCTTACCCGCAAGACATAAAAAAAGTTTTATCGTTCCTCATATCGCACTGCTCCGTTTCTGATTTGCAACGGCTTATGCATACGAGCGGATGGTCGTCATGCACAAAATAAAACCATACCAGTTCAACCGAATTGCGCACATTATTTAGTTAACGGTAGAACTATTTTCAAAAAAAATTCCGCAAATCGTTCCTGATATCGGAACGATTGGCTAAAAATCTGCCTCTGAGCCACTTAAAATGGGCATCGAATACCATCACTCGTCTGGGGTATTGTTTTTTATGAAAGGGCTTATTAATTTTATGAAAGCGCTCTGAACCATTTACTTAATTATCAACCTCTATGACAAATTATGACCTGCCTGCGGCGCTTAAGAAGTACCGCCTGGACCACAATCTCTCCCTTTCACAAATGGGTAAAAAATTGAACATGTCGAAATCGGCCTACTACCGTCTCGAAAAAGGGATTCGAAAGCCCTACCATGATGAATTGGTAGACATTATTCAAAAGCTGCAATTGAATGTCGATCCAAAGGATGTGCCTTCAATTCCCAAACCTGATCCCAAATGGTACGGTTCCAGAAAATTGCTCTGGGTGATACCCATATTAATAGCGACTTTTTTCCAAAGCTTGTTGTTTGAAATGCGTGGCATTCGGGAAGGATTTGGTGAAGAGGCCATAGCAGCTGGCAAGCATGTACCTCCCATGTTCGTTATTGGCGCGGTGTTCTGCGCAATCTTTTGGTACTTCTGGCGACCTGAGTGGCCAAAACGTAAACCCACTCTATTGGAAGTAAAGTATGGTGCGGCATGGGCGGCGACTTTTCTGATCCTCTTTTTCCATGAAGAATGGGTTATACCCTTGATTCGATGGACAGGCCTTTATATGGTGGGCAAAACGGCCGGGTTATGGATTGCCCTTTTAGTAAACGCCACAATGCTTGCTTTTTGTTGGTGGGGCTTTAAGAAAACAATTTTTTTTATAACCAGGAACACGCTTTCAAAACGATAAGCCCAAGGGCGTGCGATCAGTATGGTGTGCCGCATAAGAGTTTTACACTTTCGAATTAGAATATCCTAAATACATACTGATGGAAACAATCACCAGTCTCAAAAGAAATTTGCTCTACGGCAAACTGGAACTAAAAGAAGCTCTGTCCATATTTAAGGATCTGGGAAATGTAATCGATTGTCCCTTTATTAGCGCCTGGGCAACAACGGAGCTAGCGGGATATCCCTCCGCACATGATTTAGCTGAATACCGGCGTTATTCAAAAATCTACCATGTTAATTTTAAAAAGGATAGTGATATATATAATGATTTTCCTGTACCGTATGAATCGTTGTTCCCGGAAGATTCTGATGGCCGCTGGACATATTATCGCGGGCCAGTAACGGGCATATATGAGGAATATCGTTTGGAGGACGGCGGATCAAATGAATCGGCAGACGAAGTTAAGCCCCAAATACATGATTTTCTGACTGAACTGTTCGGACCTGAAATTGTGATTATAGGCGCACTCGAATTCATTTCTTCCAGAGTAATCAGGAAAATAATCCTTGCCTCGGAAGAGATCATGATCAATTTTTTAGTGAATTTGGAAGCACGGTTCGGGCCGGAACCAAACATTGAAGTTTTGAAGCTATACGAGGATGATATTCAGTGGCTATTTCTTGAAGCACTTACCGAAACAGGCCGGGCAGATCATCTTGATCTGCGTATCAAATACAAACCACTCGACCTGGAAGGTTATTACGGTGCATTATTTGAACTGTACGACGATTGTGGGGTTTCTGACGAAGAACAAGATAAAAGCCTTGATTTCATTGACCAACAGCGCGCATCAGTAACGGGTGCTGACAATCTTGGTCAAGCTATTGAAGATTATATAATAAAGATGGCGGAAAATTATCCCAAATTAGGCTATAAGGGTAATAAATTGAAAAAAGCAATTATAGCTTATTACGGTTTGGATAAGAATGAACTGAAAAGTGGCTTTTAGGTTGCCCCGACTTTCGCAGCGTTAGCAAGGGCGGTTAGGTTATAAGGGGTTTGAGGTCCCTACTTTTGCAGCGGTAACGAAGCCGGTTAGATCCTAAGGGATTTAAGGTCCCGACTTTCGTCGCGGTAACGAAGCCGGTTTGGTCCTAAGGGATTTGAGGTCCCGACTTTCGTCGGGATGACAAGAGCAGCTTGTGAACTGGGTGGGAGATGTGGGCTGCTCCGCTCAGCCCACATCTCCCACCCTTTTTCCGCTGCGCACTTCCAATAACTAAATCATATTTGAAACCTCCCTAAACAGCCAACCCAAAGCAAGCCCTAATTGATAAGGAAAGTTATCGAGTAACATGACCACCGGACCTGCAAATAATATAACAGACACAATAATGCGCAGAGGCAAGAGGGCAAAGAAATCTTCGGCCCCCGGGATCACCAGCGCAATCTGTAACTCATAAAGGAAAAATTGTCGTTTTACAGAACGCCAGATCTTTCTGCGCTTCCTTTCGAAAGCGGAGTAATCAGCGTCCTCATAGGCATACCAGACATCAGCAACCCGGAAATAGTCGGCCACGGTTATTTGGCGTTTGCCTTCTTCCATAAGTGTGTATTGCGTAATTGAATATCCTGCTTTCTCAGCAACAGTCTCGGCGTCGAGGCCGAGTTCTTCACGGCGTATAGTAAACTGCATCCCTACGAACGCGCGATCGTATGCCTCCTTCCAATCAATTTGATTTTCTGTTCCCATAGTTATAGAAATGGATATATGAAATAGTGAGGGCGCGAATTAAATTTAAAAATGATTTAGGAAATAATCAAATGAAAATTATACGCAATTGTATAAAGTGTTTGGACAAACTTAAGATTGTACTGCGCCCAAATCTGAAATACCTGTGGGGATTTTGGAGGTTCCAGCCTGCGCTGGAATCTTAAGACATCAATGAGGAGTTTCCTTGCCTTACCGGCCCGGGCAAGTTTATCACCCCTTCCGATTCCACCGCGGCCACTTCCCATAAACAGATTGATATCTCGCCTGCAACGATTTTTCTAATTTCGCAGGACAATCAGAGCAGCCTTCACCATGTGTTGCATACCAGTAGACATCCAGCGCCTCGATGTTTTCTATTAACATTTGCGTTGGCCATGATATCCTTCTGGGAGTCTTCCCAAACTGATGCCCGTTGATAAGCCTGTCCTTGAGTCCGCCCAGCCCCGCCTTTCTTACAAATATAGATCCATCGGGATTTTCTTTACCCGAACAGCCGATGTAGATCAACTCAACCCTACCGCCCGCCAGAGCGTAAACCAGATACACACCACTCCTGTCCGCTGGTGCATTACAGACCTCCCGAAGGTTTTGGCTTGGGTTAAAAAAGAAATGATCGTTTTGCTTATATTTTTCTAATTCGTCAAACATTTTGGAGATTTATAGAGGGTCTTTTAACTTGCTTCTTATTCTCCGGGTGAATTTCCTTCCCAATAATTTCAAAATTTAAACCCAGGGCTCTTTGGATTTTTGCCAGTATATTGAAATTGAGTAAACGGTCACCGCGGAAAAGCTGAGTAATATAGCTGGCCGAGGTATTGACTTTTTCCGCCAATACCTTCTTGCTCATTCGCTGCTTTTCCATAGCAGATTCTATCTCGCTTAAAAAGTGGAACGATAATAATCGTGCCTCCTGCTCCAGTAACTCTTCATCTGTGAAACTGCTTAACAGTTCATCAAATGAGTTTTTAATTTGATTTGGGGTCGATGATTTCCTGGTAGTCATAACTTGCTATGCCTTTCTTATCATACAAACTTAAGCTATTGCTTAATTTATTACAATAATTGTTACGATAAAGTTATCGAACTTTAGGGGGCTGTAATAGATCATTGGTTTTTTATCAGGTCACTGTCCCTGTCGATCGAAAGAATAGTCTACCTGATTAGACTGTTTCCACTTTTCCAATCCCAAAAGTCTCGATCATCTAATGGGACGTCATGCGCTAACTCAATACAGGTAAACTTCGGTCACCTTCTACTCTTAGCCTATTCGCCGTTATGTGGAGCTACATGGCAATTCTTACCCATCATCTTGTAGTTTACTATTTAACTAAAAAATATACATAATACAACTAATTAGTTTAATATGTATATTTGTTGGTAAATAACAGGACTTGCTAACAAAAGAGTTCCCGGCAGGCTGACAATCATCCTTAATGATTTTGATATTCGGCTTAAAAGTTTAATTTATAACATTACCAGCTTAATCAGTATTGACCACAATTCACGATGTAGAAGTTTTTCTGAGGGACTTTAAAATCAAATCTGAAGTTTTTGGTTTGGTTTTTTGGGATACCAGGCAGAAGAATACTCAAGCTTTATTCGATCTGGAATTGACCTGGGCGAAAAGGCTGGATATTGTTAAGTTGATTACTGCTAAGGAGTATTCTGAAGGACCTGTAGACGATAGCTTATTTGGAATTGCTGGTCTCTGGGTTTTCGGTAAAAAATATAAAGACCAGGATATATATATTAAGATATCCATGGGTAATAAAGATGATTGTGCGATTTGCATTTCCTTTCATCGCGCAGAACACCCCATGAAATATCCTTTAAAATCAATTCTATGAATAGCCCATTCACAAAAAAAACAATGCCTTGCAAGCATGAGGAGTTTGAATTTAAATTCCGAAAAGAGCCATTCAAAATCTGGTACCATTTCTACGAATGCGCACAGACCAAAGAGAGGTTTACCGATGAGCATTTGGATAACATCAATATGAACCAGGTTTATAATCAATACCGGGAAAAATATGGTATACCATTTCCGGAAGAGATTATCGCTATTCGTGAGAAGTATGGGGTATCAGCGGCCAGAATGTCGGAAATACTTGGCTTGGGAGCTAATACTTATAGATTGTACGAATCGGGAGAAATGCCTTCGGTTGCTAATGGGAGGTTGATACGTTCAATTGCTAGTCCCGATGCTTTTATAAATCAGGTAGAAGCCAGCAGTCACTTCCTTCTCGATAAAGAGCAGCATAAACTCATATCCATTGCCAATAAACTCAAAGAAAAAGAGCTAGCCAATTTGTGGGACCATTTATTTGAAGAAAAGATCTTCCGTGATCATAAGCCTTCTGACCTTAACGGATATAAGATTCCTGATCTGGCGAAAATATCTCAAGTGATTGGGTTTTTTAGTTCCAAAACTGAGCTCTTCAAAACCAAGTTGAATAAACTTCTCTTCTACACTGATTTTCTCATGTATAAGAAAACCGCGTGTTCAATGACAGGAATAACTTATCGTGCAATTCCATTTGGGCCTGTACCTGCAGAATACGACAAAATGTATATTAAGTTATGTGATGATCAAAGAATCCAATTAAGCACGATATATTTTAATGATGGAAACTGCGGGGAACAGATCAAATCAAAAACTACCGAATTTACATTCAGCGAAACTGAGTTAGAGGTACTTTCGACTGTTGCGAATAAATTCGGCAACAAAAAGACTAAAGAAATCGTCGACATCAGCCATCTTGAACCGGCATGGAAAGAGAATGAATCGGAAAAGCTTCCTATTAGTTATCAGAGATATGCGTTTGATCTTAAGGCGATATGATTTGAGCTTTCCGAAGGTTGATCTGCTTGCTAAGCGGTAAACGCCCTCCCAACCTTCCCATGCTTAACCTCATCATGATTGGCAAAAGGATCATATTCACTCAGCTTCCACTTCCCATTTTTGAAATCAAAAGCATAAACCAGATTCTTCTCTTTGCAGCTTAAGTGAAGTTCCAGGGTATCTTTTTCCCGGTGATCTAATATAACGTCGAAACAATTACCTTCATTGAGGAGAATAAGCAATGTGTCCTGATTGAATTGGTCAACACCATCTGCCAGGAAATGAGGTAGTACAGTTTCGCCCAATATCATCTCGTCCCTGCTATGCGGCCGTTGAAGGATCCAATAGTTTTTCAAAGAATATGGATCCTTTGTGGCGCAGGTGCAGAGTTTGAGGGTGCTGGATATTTTACACATGTTGTTGTTAAGATGTATTTAATCTATTAATCCTATTTCCACCGCTCAAAACGAGCTTCCATTTCCTTGTTTAGTTCTATGCTGTTCTGGTAAATAATATTGGACTTGACCATCATTTTCAACTTCTCAATTGCCTGAATTTGGGGCATCAGTTTGCTCTCTACCAGGCTATCAAAGATCCAGAACATGCCATGGTATTCAATCTCGCATTTTTTTGCCTGCTTGCGAACGGGCTTATCGCTGCCGAGGATCATCGCCCCGAGTTTGCCAGCCAGGT
>NZ_JBBJNI010000105.1:6715-14863 GCF_037719425.1 Daejeonella sp.
CAACGAGTGCAGAAATAATTTGCCGCCAGCTTCGTATGCTTTCAGGAGCTCCCTTTGTTCGGGATACAGCTCATTGAACACATCTACGGTTGTATGAATTTCAATATCAAGCCTAAAGAACAGGGAGGTCAGCAACAGATGATGCAGCTCTATAAAAATACACGCATCTGTTACTGCTACCTTCATTCCATTAACAGGCTCTGCTGGTGAAATTCAGCCAGCTTTTGATTTTTTAGCGATGCCGCTTTACTTACAGATATGACTTCTTCTGCAAGTGCCCTGAAAATTAACTGGTCAAAGCGATTTGAAGACTCCTTTCCCTCATAATTTACAGGCTCTTCAACCCTCCAATTCATTTGTTTAAAAAAGACAAATAGCTGCCGGCAATATGCATCAGTTATTATCCCCAGATCCTTAGCTCTCATGATGATCGCCTGCATGGATATCCCATACTGCTTTTTTAAGGAGCCCAGTTCCCTCACATGGATCCTGGTCCTGTGGTTTCCCACCTCATTTGTTAAAGCTTCGGCGGGAAATAACATAGCAGCTGCAAACTGGTGGCAGATCTTTTCCTTTTCCTTCTCTGCAAGTTTCCCGGGCATGGGCAAGAGCAGATGCCCCAGTTCATGCATTGCGGTAAAGCGTTTCCGGTCGTCACTCTTCACTTTACTTTCGTTTATAGCTATCACTGGTACGTGATAATCTAATACCCAGGTTTGCATACCATCATAGGCATCACCTGAATTAATATATATTACCTTGACGTGATGATCTTCCAGGAGCTCAATAACGTTAGAAATTGCATCTGAACCCATATTCCAGGCTTTACGAACTTCCGCTGCGGCATTCTCAACATCACTAAATGAGGTAATTGGAGGCCAGTCCTTCAAAGGATTGACAAATTGAGTATCAATATTCAGCAACTTTTCCAGTTCAATATACCTGCTAAGATAATCCACCGCGTACTCAATGATACGCTGCTCTTCTTTAACGGGCAATTTTTTGAGTTTCCGGAATTCAATCTCGCCCAGTTTCACCTGGCTATCCCGAAAAAAGTAATCCGGCCTTACCCCCAACACATCGCATAGCAATCCGATCATTTCACTATCAGGAATAACATCACCTTTTTCATACTTGTGAAGGGCCTGCTTGCTGATCTTATTCTTTAACTGGTCCGAGAGATCCTGCAATGAAAAACCATTCATTAAACGGGCGGATTTAAATCTTTCAGCGAATAGAGTGCTCATAATTTTATTCTTAGTTGAAATCTAAACAAAGTTCTCAACATTTGGTTGACAAAATTACAAATATTTTAACACATCGTAAAATACAAAAAAGCCTGATCGGAGCATAATTATCTTTAAAATGAAGTTAAATGACTGTAAAAGATTGTTTTACACATAATATTAGTTTTCCACATGGTTGACAAAAACTAATTTATATTTTATATTTGTCAAGCAATTAGTTAAACCAATAATTCAAGATACTATGAACACAAACAGAAAATTAACGCATCTAAATAATAAGAATAATGGGATCAGGAACAGACCGAAAGAAAAAAGACAAAACGATAATTAGAACCCCGGAAGGAACGGTTACATCGAGAATCGTACCGAGCAGAGGTAACTTTGTGGCCGACATCTGTCCGGTATCTTTTGATGTCAAGGTAAAGCCAAATATCTGGGCGATACAGGGGGCATCAATTACAATGACTAAAAATGGCTCCCGGTATATATTGACGATATCAGGCGAGGAAATTGGCTCTCTAAATCAAAGGTTATCAGCTATTGTTGCTAACTGCGGTGACTTGGGGATCCGGTATTCCGGAAAAATAGTCATAGAAAAGGAGGTGATACATGCAAGATTTCATAGAATCGCATAAAAGCCCCTCTTTATTTTCCCTTTCGTGTGAGACCTCAACAGGTAAATTCGCCCCGTACGTATTGCCAGAAGAATCCAGCACCGTCCAGGAGTCTTGCGAGAATCCTTACAACCTCAATGTAGTTACATGTAAAAGCCCGGATTTACAGGCATTCCTCAATGAGGTAGATGGATTGGAAATGAATACCAGGGTTAATTCTCGTATAGTGAAGCTTCCCCACTATATGCCCGTGTTTGACAAGAACGTCAGCCACCTCCCTACTCTTTCAAACGATTTCCCGGTAGTGGGCGTATCTCTCATTGATATAATTAATAATGGCATTATGCATAAAGCCGGTTCTTTACATGAAGGTAAAGAGCCGGCTATTAGAAGTTCCCTGTTAGAATCGCCATGCTTTGATAACAAAAAAATAATACTGTTCACATCTGGCCCTGATAGTTTAATTGAGAACATCTGGCATAAACGCCATAGAATAAGATACTTCGAAATTATTTCCGGGATGGGACTTTTGGCAGCAACAGGCTTCAACTTTTCTCTTATTAATGGCGAATGCGCATTCTCTCAGGGGTTGAACATAAAACGAAGCCTGCAATCCTGTTTAGAGTATGAAAATAGCGGAATTGCTGCAATACCACATGTCTACGCACTTAATTCGCATCAAGCGCGAAGATGGGTTGATTGGTTTAGATCGAATCCGAACATCGAATATTTCGCTATTAATTGCCAGCTTCAAAAAAGCACCCACGATATAAATCAAGTTATTGCGCTAATCAATTATATACTAGGCCGGCTGCCACGTCTCCACGTCATCCTACAAGGGTTCCCCTATAAACGGTTAAAGGATTTTAATGCGCTAATTAATAATATTCACATAGCAGATGCGTCGCCCGTGAAGAATGCTATGGGACACCGCAAAGTTTTATTATATCCGGGAACGAAAGTTTACAAAAGCCTCTCCCAGTCAAATCTGTCGGTTTCAGAGCTGATTTTAAACAATATCGATTGCAGAAAGGTTATGCTGGATCACGAACGAGCCAAGATTAACAATGTAAAAAAATCATCTGGGCTATTGAAGAAAGTAAGTTAAGGTACGGGAAACTTCAATGCCTTGATGACCTTCCCATGCTTAACCTTATCATGAATAGCGAAAGGATCGTATTCCATTAGTTTCCACTTGCCGTTTTTGAAATCAAAAACATACACCAGATTATTCCCTTTGCAGGTTAGGTGAAGTTCGAGCGTATCTTTCTCAAGGTGATCTAAATCAACCTGTTCAATGCAGTTTTTGTCTCACTTTCTTTCTATTAGTATCAATCTAGGTTGTCTGTACTTTTGTTCTAGTTTTTGAATATGAGTGTCTTTAATTTTGCTCTGATCAATTTCGAAAATTATAAGGCGTGGTTCAACATCAATTTCTATTTGTCCAATGTCTGCACCAATGAGTTTATGGAGTTTGTCCCTGTTATTCAAATTCAATTCAAACACATTTTTGCAAATGGTTTTATACGAGTTGATGATTTCAATTTTATGAGTATTCAAAGCCATCCCATATTTTTTTATCTGGTTAAATACTTTCGGTTCATCTCTCGCTCGAATTTCGGAGTTATCAAAATGCTTTGCTTCGTAGAATACTAAAGTGATTTTGTCGTTTTCATTTTTCTCAACAGCGAGATAGTCAATGCTTAGTTTCCCGGAATTTTCCTCTCTGCCGAACGTTACTTCTACATCTAAAATGCACAATTTTTCATTTTTTAAAATCTGTGCATTCACCTGCTTCTTTTCTCTACCGGCATATTCTCTAGCTATTATCGCTTTAATATTTTCTAAATCGTCCAAATGGCTCGAAGTATCTGCATACCCGCTTTCATTTATTCCCAGATATTTCTTGTGTGTTCTCCATTTGATTTTATTGCCAGCAAAACTAATTTTACTAATACTTTGCCCGTAGTAGTAAACGTTAAGATACTCATCGCGAATGGCAATAAATAAATCTTTATCCGCAATCATTCTTTGGAAATCCGTATTGCTGTTTAATTCCTCAATGAATTTTTGGTTCTCAATTCCTCGTTTAAATTCGCTCATAATATTTTGCCTTAAATTGAATATTCTTTTCCATCGTCCCAGTATGGATTTCTTCATCTAAACAAGGCTCGAACGGGTCGGTTTTGTCATTTTTAAATAGCGATCCACCCTGTATGTATTGGAACGGCTACAATTATGTAGGTAGTGAATGTAGTCCAAATGGGCAAACAGTCCAATTCGATGCATTTACATTGAATACTTTAAAATGGATCTCGTGTGCAGACAGCATAACCGCAAAGCACATAAACAACATTTGGTATATAAGAAACAATAATTTGGTAGAATTATTTACAGCTGCAGGTCAATATCCACCGAACAGTCGACGTCGCCTATACCCATTATCACAACACATTTACGATGAATATGTGGTCACCAAAAAAGTGAAAGTTGATTGTCCCATACAAAAATAAAGCCCCTGCTTATTCAGCAAGGGCAGTCATTCATCTTTCATAAAGTGTAAACTGATAAAGCGTTAATTGGTTTACTTACAGTTCTTACACTTCGGCTTACCGCCTGTCCCTTCTCTACGGTTTACCTTTTCAATGTTGTTTCCCTCAGTACAAGTACTGTCATCGTGGTGTACAGACTGCTTGATTGAATGAAACGGTGCTACTTTTGCCATGTCTTTCTGTTTTAATTAAACAATGAGTTAATTGATAAATTAATATCACTTCTCAAATCTACCACAGCTGTCATGTGTGTATTTACGGGTAACCGTAAGGAGTCGTTTTACGGTTTACAAACCTTGCAAGCATCCATCCCCCCTGCCACCGCTTTCTTCAGGGTCGTTTTTATCTTACTCTGGCTCAGATAACGGCACCAATCATTATGATACTTCTTACCCGTTTTAGTTATATAAACGACCGTTTCGCGAAGCTCATGGTTGTCAAATACAAAGTTGCTATTAAGTTTACCGGGAGCGGCAGCCAATGAGTTGGTAGAGAGTATTAAAGCAGCACACAGGAGCAGGTCCCTGAGGTACCGGAGCGTTAAATCTTTCAAACGTGAGAGCGTTTAGGTTAATAAACTTAACTGAAAGAAACCGTTAATCCAAATAAAGCTACCGGTTAGATGAGAGTAAGATTAATTAAATCCATTCATCGCTACATTACATGAATTTGAATCAGGAAAATTAAGTCTTGGATTTCGATCCGCCAAATTATGGTTGTGAGTCTCAAATTTAAAGGTAATTACGCAAGGTAAACAAGAGTGATAACAATAGATCTAGGAAATACTTATATTCCCCTTTCTGTGGCGCCGGATTTCACTTCGATGACCTTTAATTCTCCTCAATTGGACGGTACAGAAGAGCTCAATGATTTATTTTAACTAAATCATTGATTATATTTGTTATATGAATCCACAAGTAAAAGATACCCTTGATCTCTTCAAGGAAGTGGCAAGTAAAACAACCTCAGGTTCTGCAAAGGGTAAGCGACGCCTTAAGCTCAAATCTTTAACTGTTAAAAAAGACGGATTGGTTAGCGTACTAAGGAATAAAAAAGAAGCTACAGTATTTATGTCTCAATTAAATACGATTATTAAAAGCAGGAAAAAAAGCTAAATTCCAGAATACACTCATCCGGTGAGCGGTAATCAGTAATCAGTAATCAGTGCGAACCTTTCGGCAGGAAAGCTTCTTCCTACACGCCGCAGGCTGCAGAGGTATGCCCATCTACACCAGCCAGCGATGTGTACGCTTCTTAAGCCCAACCACTGAATCTCCGTTCACTTTCATTCCTCCGCCCAGGGCGGATGTTGCGGTAATTACAGACAAAGCCTAAGCAGTACCTTCGACAGCAACAGACGCAGCGGCGGGGTTTGGTTCTTTGACCTGCAGCAAAGAACTAGCCTCCGCGGCGATGAGCGGAAGAGTATACCTCTTAAGCCAAACCACTGAATCTCCGTTCACCGCCATTCCGCATCGGGTGGTGCGGCAACTTCAGTCCTTGCCCAAGCAGAAACTTCAAAAGCAGCACACGCAGCGGTGGGGTTTGGTTCTTTGACCTACAGCAAAGAACTAGGCATTTCCGCGGCTATGAGCGGAAAAAAGTAATTAAGAGATTCTACTTCTCAGCCTGATACAAACCTATCTGTCTCCCAATCTCATTAACCTCAACATCCTCATCAAACAGCGGAAGCCCCGTTTCATAATCCATCTTCAGCCATACCCCTTCTGTGTCCTTTTGAATCTGGGTATATTCCTTTCCATCTTTGAAAATAGTAAATGTATTATCCTCTTCGGGAAATACGGAATAAGGTGTGGGGCCGATGAAAATGTCGAAAGGTTCTTGCATGGGACAAAGGTAGGAGTTATGGGCTTAACAAAAAAAACGGGGTACATTTCTGCACCCCGTTTTTATTAAGGACCATAAGTAATCAATTCCCTACATCATCAATATTAACCGTCCACTGAACAGACGTATTCACCTGTTCAAGAATAATGGCATCAAGAGTAACATTAATTGCATCAACTACATTATTTCCAGTACTTACAGGCGTGCCGTTAAAGGCATTTAAGTTCCAGGCATATTTATGCCAGGCGCCGTCGTTAATAATGGCGATTGCCGGAGATTGTAAAGCTCCGTCGCTGTCGTCTATCCAGATCCGTGCGGTTGCACCCGGACGGGCAGTACTAGTTTTAAGCCAGAAATAGAGGGTACCGTTTTTAGCGGAAGCGACATTATTTGCAGGCAGGCCGTCGCCGGAAAGTAACCGGACTTTCCAGGGTGTAGTTACCCCGGTATTGTCGTTAAGGGTAGCACGAAGCTGATACGAGCCGCCATGAGCCGAACCGCTCGGACGGGTAAGAGCAGAGGTTGTGGCTATACCTACCGTAGTGCCGCTATACGTAGGGGCACGGGTGTAGCGACCCACTCCGGCTTCGAAGTCGTCAAATATTCCTACCGGGTTATTTCCTATTCCTAAGGCAGTTTTTGCAGACTGCAGCAGGGATACGGGTCCATTGGTATCCTGGAACAGCTCCCAGAGCATTACACCGTTTCCGCGGGTTTTAGCTAGGTTTGACTTTGAGGTAATAGTGGTTGTGCCGTTATATCCATATTGAAAGCCGTTTAAAGTGAAGTAATCTGCACTCGTATTGGCGCCCGCCGCAACCAGATCCTTGAACGTTGCCGATGCGCTGGTGGCATTGCTTCTTCCATAGGCAGGTAAACCCAGGATCACCTTTTCTTTAGGCATAGCCCTGGTTGTAGCCCAATAATCCAGGCTGGCCACCGCCATATTATATGAGGAATGCTGATTGGGTTGTGCCGTATCCCATCCCAGTCCGTCGTAGCTCATAATATTGAAGAAATCAGCATAGCCGAAAACTTCTGTGCGGATAGCATCTCGTACTGAACCAGCATAGACACCGGCAGTAAGCGCCGCGCTCAGGTATTTGTTCTGCGCATGAAGTGCGGTAGACAGCTGCTGCATCAGGGATGAATAGGTGAGATCTGTTCCATCGGTAGTACGGGGAAATTCCCAGTCCATATCGAGTCCGTCCAGGTTATTTGTTAAGACAAAATTTACCAGGTTATTAACCAGGGTTGTCCGGGTGCCCGAGTTAGCGCAGGCCAGCTTCAGATTTGCCGCACCGGCCACAGAAATACCGACTTTTACGCCGTTAGCACGCGCAGTAGCAATAACGCTGTTAAAAGTGGCAGGGTTAGGCAATGCCTGCAGGCTCCCATCGGCATTCGGGCTGATAAAAGCATAATGTAAATGGGTGATCAGCTGGTATTTGCTCTCAGACACACCGGCAGGGTCGCGATAAGAAGGGAAATAAGCGACGATCTTCATGTTGGCGTCTCCAAGGGCGGAGACAGTCATATCCGTACTCTGGTTTTTGGATCCCTCAACCAGAGTCGGCGGTTCGAAAATGTCATCCTGTTTTTTACACGACGAAATAATGAGCATACCGAGTATGCAGCAGTTCATAAGCTTTAATCTCATAATGGTTTTTGTGTTTAGTTTATAAATTATGTTTAGTGAATTCCATGCAAAAACATGCAAAATAAAGCGCGAGAGAACCGTTAACGTGGCGCATTCCTTAACACAAATCATTCAATCAGAGCCGACTGATTGTTAAATGTAGTGATTTACATTTGAGATTAAAGAAATAAAATTATTGAAGTAGGCATTTGTTAAATACTAATAAAATTAGTAAATTAGCGATATGG
>NZ_JBBJNI010000106.1:0-4511 GCF_037719425.1 Daejeonella sp.
GCATATTATTCAAAAAGTATTTGAGAAAAACGATGTTCCTGAAGGTGTTTCCTGCCTTGTAATAGGCGATAGGAGTATCGGTGAAGCAATGAGCAATGACAAACGAATGCCATTGGTTTCAGCCACGGGTTCAACCCGTATGGGAAAAGCTGTCGGTGCGGCTCTTGGTGCAAGATTGGGGCGCAGCTTATTAGAGCTTGGCGGAAACAATGCAATCATTATATCTAAAGATGCTGATCTGGAAATGTCGCTTGTCGGAGCTGTGTTCGGCGCTGTTGGAACTGCCGGTCAACGGTGTACGTCCACGCGCAGGCTGATCATCCACGAAAGTGTTTATGATAACTTTAGGAATAAGCTGGTTAAGGCTTACGGACAGCTTAAGATTGGAAACCCATTAGATGAAAACAATCATGTGGGCCCCCTTATCGATAAGGATGCGGTTAAGGGATATCTTGACTCTATAGAAAAATGCAAAAAAGAAGGGGGTAAATTTGTAGTTGAAGGTGGTGTGATGGAAGGTGCTGGTTACGAATCAGGTTGCTATGTTAAACCTTGTATTGCAGAAGCTAAAAATGAATATGAAATTGTACAGCATGAGACCTTTGCACCAATATTGTACCTTATGAAATACAAGACCCTTGATGACGCTATTGCTATGCAAAACGGAGTTCCACAGGGACTGTCCTCTGCAATAATGACCTTAAATCTCCGTGAAGCTGAACAATTCTTATCCTTTGGAGGATCTGATTGCGGGATTGCCAACGTAAATATTGGAACCTCTGGCGCAGAGATCGGGGGAGCATTCGGTGGTGAAAAAGAAACGGGTGGCGGACGTGAATCAGGTTCTGATGCCTGGAGAGTTTATATGCGCAGACAAACAAATACAATTAATTACTCGGACAGTTTGCCGTTGGCGCAGGGAATCAAGTTCGACTTGTAGGAGTTGTACGTTATACGTTGTAAGTTATAAGTCTTCTTTCAAGCGCACCACACGTCACAAGAAATGGGCCCCGGGGCTATTTGCCGTCCAGACGTATAACGTTAAACGTATAACGTATAACTAATTGACGAGGAGCTTATACCCCTTGCCATGAACGTTAATGATCTCTACCCTGGGGTCCTCTTTCAGATACTTCCGCAGTTTACTCAGGAAAACATCCATGCTCCTGCCATTGAAGTAATTATCGTCATGCCAGATGCTGATCAGTGCTTCTTCTCTTGTTAAAACTTCGTTCTTTTTGAGGCAAAGTAAACGTAAGAGCTCTGCTTCCTTAGTAGAAACTTTTTGCTGACCTTCTCCAATACTTATCATTTGAGCAGTATAGTCAAACTTATACTTTCCAACATCAAATTTGGTAGGCTGATCTAATGCTTCACTCTTGTCCGGTCCCGACATTCGCTTAAGAAGTGCATTGATGCGCAGCAGTAATTCCTCTATTCTAAATGGCTTGGTTATGTAGTCATCTCCGCCAAGGTTATAAGCTTCAGACTTATCTTCGATCATAGTCTTAGCAGTTGCGAATATGATAGGCACATCAGGGTTGATCTTACGGATATCTTTCCCCAATGTAAACCCGTCTTTCTTAGGCATCATGACATCGAAAATACACACGTCGAAATGTTCCCTGGTAAAGGCACGTAAAGCTTCATCTCCATCCTGAGCCAGGACTACTTCAAACTTTCCTTTTAACTGCAGGTAATCCTGTAAGAGCATTCCAAGATTCGGGTCGTCCTCGGCTAATAAAATTTTTTTCATTTAGAGTATCTTTAAACCGCAGCGGGCTCGGGATCAACTATTTTTTAGCGGCAAACTTATTTCAAATTCCGAACCTTTGTCTTTTTCACTTCGAACCTTGATAGTTCCATGCAATTTTTTCACAATATTGGCAACATAACTCAATCCTAAACCAAATCCTTTTACATCATGCAAATTACCTGTAGGAATACGGTAAAATTGATCGAATATTTTAGTGAGCTGATCACGGTTCATCCCAATACCCTTATCCGCCACTCTAATAATAAGGTTCCGTCCAGAGATTAAGGTACTGATCTTAATTTTCGGATCTTTGGGGCTGTATTTATTAGCGTTGTCCAGAAGATTAAAAATGATATTAGAAAGGTGGAGCTCATCTCCCATTACTGTAGATTGCTTAGCATTTAGCTGCAGGTCAATAGTTGCATTCCGCTTTTGAAGCTGGAGCGACATACTGTCGACAATCGCAGCAAGCAGGTCATTTAGCTCTACTTCTTTATGCTCTAGATTCAGATCACCTTTATCAATTTTAGCGATGTTTAATACCCGCTCTATATGACTTCCCAGACGAACATTCTCGTCGTAAATAATATTAGCCAATCTGTCAATTCTCTTTTTATCAGTGGTAAGCTCCGGATCTCTAAGAGCTTCGCTCGCGATCATAATGGTTGCAACCGGAGTTTTGAATTCATGAGTCATATTATTGATAAAATCAGTCTTCATCTCTGATAACTTTTTCTGCATCAGGATAGTATGGATAGTATATCCAAAACAGAAGATAAGTACCAACAATAACCCACCAGACAAGCTCATCATCGCCGTAAGGTTAGATAGGATTATAGTGTTCTTATCAGGAAAGGTGATGGTTAACATTCCGGAATCATTAATAATATCTTTTGGAAAAAGGGGGATCTCATAACTGTTGTTGGGCCGGAACGTCGTCAGATTAGAGGCCCGGGTGAAGATTAATGAATCTCTTTTTGCTGAAGTAACTTTATACTCATAGTTACTATTAATAGAACGATTAATAAGCTCCATCCTAAGCATAGAATCGAGGGTTTGTGGATGGATCCGCTTATTTAAAGGGAGACTCATCTTGCCATACTCTTCAGCAAGGTTTTTGAAAACATCCCCCTTCTGAGTTTCTGCTTCGAAAAATTCCTGAACCTTCTCAACCTTATTTTTCTTTTTAGGTTCGGGCGACTCCGGAGGCATGCGGTGCCTGATCTTTGGCTTAGGAATAGTGCGCAGTGAGGTGCCGTACACCGGGTCAAAAACTATATACTGTCTAACAGAATCCCTTACGGTGGCAGCGATCTGACCCCCGGTTCCAAAGGCAACAGCAGGGGTCCTGGTATTCTTTATCCGCGATAAGGTTTGATGAGTCTGTTCTTGCAATTGACCAAATGCATCAATGTATTCGGTCACATCAACTCTTAAGTTAAACTGCTGATCTTTTAATTCATCAGGCGATAACGCATCGTCAATTACCAGTACGTTCGGATTTCGGGCAAGAAAAATACTGTCTCGTATCCTGAATATGCTGTCTTCCTTTCTTTTCTCACCGAGTACGTAATTAATATCAGCTAATCTTGACGAACTATTTTTTCTTAGTTGGTTTTCTGACTTTTTAACAAAAAGAGGCTTTTGCACTATCCTTTTAACAACAGGAGCCTTTGTCGTTTCTGCCTTTTTCTCAAGGAAGTTATTCGCGTCCTGCTTTTCGATACGGCCAACCACCTTGGTAAGAGCTTCATGAACCGATTGGTCAAATAGCTTTTCCTGCAACTGGTAAGACTCTCTAAAGAAATAGAGCTGCATCGCCATTACACCCGTCAGTGCAATGGCCATTAATCCTATTATTAAGCTGATGCTCTTTTTCTTCATGCAACCACAAAAATACGTAACCAGCTCTAAGCCAACCGAGTTTTAACACTTTTTAACAAAGCCTTAACATAAAGGCAGCTCCACCCGATATATTTTTGCTAAGCTTAAATGTAATCATATGAAGAAGAACCTACTCAAAAAACTATTGTGCCTGTTTGCACTCGCAGCAGTCGCTCCAGGCTATGCCTCTTTCGCGCAGCAAGCTAAAGGGCTGACACGCACCATTATTATCAACAATGGTGACACCACTGTTAATGGAAAGAAGTTTAGTGAGCTCGATAAAATTGAGAAAGCAAAGCTTCGTGACGAGTTTAAGGAGATGGAAAAGAATTTTAGAAGTGGTAATGTGATGATAAGAAAAGGTGGTGGTGATACTAAGGAGGTAGTTATTAGCCGTAATGGAAAAGAACCGAATGTCCTGATCTGGAATGACAATATCGATGATAACGCGGGAAGCTTCGGCTTTAACATTGACAGGCCTCGCGCACTCAACATGCTGAAACATAATGGCGATAGCATGTTTTTCGACAAAGATTTTCAAATGTTTAGTTTTAATGGCGACACCAGCATGAGTTTCAACCTCAATACTGATAGTTTATCAAAGCGCTTCAATTTTAAGATCGATGGGCTGGACAGCAGCATGAGAAAGCGGGTCATCACCATGAATCGTGACGTAGCTGCAGGCAGGAATATGGAGGCTTTTGAATTTTATTTATGCATAAATAACTTCAAGCGCATCGCGTTAGGCTGAGATCTTTACCGCAGAGAACGCAAAGTTTTACGCAGAGAACGCGGAGTTTAAATGTGACTCTGGCGAAGCGTTTGTTGAAGTCTCTGCGGCCTCAGCGTATTACTCCGCGCCCTCTGCGGT
>NZ_JBBJNI010000106.1:4521-14811 GCF_037719425.1 Daejeonella sp.
GTTAAAGACGTTTGGCTTAAAACGGCAGATCGTCATCATCCGGCGCCGAAGTAATGTCAACCGGTGCAGCATATTCCGGAGCGGATGCTGATGAAGCCTCAGCGCCAAGCGGATTTAACCTCCACACAGAAAGCGTATTGAAATAAGATGTTTTTCCTGTTTTATCAGTCCACGGCCTGCCGCGAAGATTGAAGAATAACTCAACCTGATCACCAACTTTAACATTGTCGAATAAATTAACTTTTTCCTGTACAGCTTCAAACTTTACGTACTCCGGGTAAGTTGGGTTTTCAGCGTATTCTAATATAAGTTCACGTTTCTTGAACTTATCACTCACGGTAATTACCTGTGAGATTTCATGTACTTTTCCTTTAATGTCCATGTTATTTGTATTTAATGATCTTCTCTAACCTAAAAATAATGTAGCAGAATCGTCCATTGGGTGGGACGAAATTTCCGCCGCATACATTTGTAAAAGTATAAAATTCAGGCAGGTTTTAATTGTTAACTTTGCGAATTATTATGCAAGTTTTCCACAATAAGAGCAAGATCATCATCACCTGCAATAATCGCTTATCGCCTTATTTGCAGCGTGAAGTTGAAGCATTAGGCTATAAAATAGTACGGGCATTTAGCACCGGAGTTGAGCTGGAAGGTTCGATTAACGACTGTATTCCACTAAATCTCCACTTGCGGTGCGCAAGTCAGGTACTGTATTCAATCAAAACTTTCACAGCAGAAAATCCCGCCCGGCTTTACAAAGAACTACTGGAAATTGAGTGGGAGGAACTGATAGATTTTACAGGATATTTTTCCGTTAGCTCAACGGTTGACAACGAAACGATTACTACCCCCTTGTTCGCGAACCTCAAAGTAAAGGATTCAATTGTAGATCGCATCAAAGAAAAAAAGGGAATTCGCCCGAACACCGGGCCTGAAGCTGATAAAGCTGTCATCCATTTATACTGGAAAGAAAATGATGCCGAAATCTTTATAGACACATCGGGAGAGACCCTGGCCAAACATGGTTACAGGAAAATTCCCGGGAAGGCGCCTATGCTGGAAGCGCTTGCGGCAGGTGTGATCATGGCAACCGAATGGGATAAAAAAACACCTTTTATCGTTCCAATGTGTGGCTCTGGTACGCTGGCTATTGAGGCTGCTTTACTTGCCACTGATAAAACACCAGGCCTGTTCCGAATGAACTACGGCTTCATGCACATTATCGGTTACGATGAAGAAGTGTTCTTTCAGGAAAGAAGAAAACTGAAAGATCAATCCAAAAAAGAGATGCCTGCGCGAATCATTGCCACGGATCTTTCGGCAGATGCCATTGATGTTTCACAACGTAACGCTAAAACTGCGGGTGTAGATCATCTGATAGATTTCGCAGTATGCGACTTTGCGGACACCGAAGTTCCGGGAGGACCGGGTGTAGTCATCTTCAACCCTGAATATGGTGAGCGCCTTGGTGTTCATTCAAAACTTGAAGCAACTTATAAGCGCATAGGTGATTTCATGAAGCAGAACTGCAAAGGATATAAAGGCTACATCTTCACCGGCAATCCTGATCTTGCCAAAAAGATCGGCCTTCGTGCATCACGAAGAATTGAGTTCTATAACGGAAAGCTTGACTGCAGGCTTTTAGAATATGAATTATACGAAGGCAGCAAGCGTGAACCTAAACCAGGAGAATAAAAAAGTTATCGCTCAGACGGAGCAGTTCGTTAAAGATACTTTGGCTGGTGCCGAAGCTGGCCACGACTGGTGGCATATTCACAGGGTGCTTAATAATGCAAAACTTATCTTAGAAACAGACGAAGCTGATCAGCTTGTTGTAGAGCTCGCTGTTTTACTGCATGATATTGCAGATAGTAAATTCAATGACGGAAATGAAGAGCTTGGACCTCAAAAAGCCGGCGAATTCCTTAGATCAATACATGTCGAAGAAAATATCGTTCAGCATGTTCAGCGGATCATTCGTAATATGTCGTTTCGTTCAGGCCTCGGATCTGTAAATTTCCATTCTAAGGAGCTTGAAATAGTACAGGATGCTGACAGACTGGACGCAATAGGTGCAATCGGTATTGCAAGAACCTTCACTTATGGGGGATTCAAAAACCGGGAGATCTATAACCCTGAAATTCCGCCGACGTTAAACATGAGCAAAGAGGAGTATAAAAATTCTGTGGCACCCTCAATCAATCATTTTTATGAGAAGCTTTTGCTGTTGAAGGATAAAATGAATACAACCGCCGGCAGACAAATTGCTGACGATCGTCACAGATTTATGGAGATATATCTTGAACAATTTAAAAATGAATGGAATGGAAAACGCTGACTACTTTTTATATTTTGGCTACGCCAGTAATTTGAAAACTTCGATTGTTGAGGAAAGAACAGGTTCAAAAATTCAGAATTATGTGTCAGGAAGACTTCCTGACTACGGATTCCGTTTCAACAGAAAAAATCAGGATGGAACGGCACGGGCCAATATAATATCTTCAGAATCTGAAGACGTTTTCGGCGTTGTTTATCAGATCGATCAGAAATTCAAAGATCAGCTTCTGACGACCGAACCTGGCTATGAACTGGTGCAGCTTTTAATTGAAACTTCGTCTGGGAATGTAGAAGCGCTCACTTTTATATCTTCAAGTGATGACGAGGATGTACATCCTTCAAAGGAATATCTTAATACAATTTTGCAGGGAGCAAAAGAACATGAGCTTCCTGAAGAATACGTAGATTTTATTAGATCACTGGCTAAATAAAATTCAGGATCCCGAAGTAAATTACCATCATCCACCCACTAAATAAAGTCATCAGGCTCATGTTTTTGAAGTTAGCTTCTGACGGATCTTTATGTACCTTCAAGAACCACCTGCAGAAGAATCCGATTACCGGGATCACCAGCGCCAGAAATAGCCAGAACTTATTCATCTCGCCCAGGTTATACCAATACAACCACAGAAGGATGATTGACACTAAAAAAAATATCGCAGAGAAGTAGAAGGATCCTTTTATTCCCAGAACAATACTAAGCGTTTTATCTCCTCGTTTTCGATCCTCATCATGCTGATAGACCTGAGTTAGCGGATAAGTTGCACCAATCAGAAAAGAACATATTAGTCCGGATATAACAAAATTTATATTCCATCCGTCGCTAATGTCTAGCCCGGATATTGCAGCATAACTGCTCCAGTAAACACAAGCTCCCTGAAAAATAAAAACTATCAGAAAACTTACAACGGGAAATTTCTTGAGTCTGACGGCGGGGTGGCTATATAGTTTGGAAAACAATCCGTAGATCAAGACAGCAAAAAATAAACTCCAATTCACAAATGCAGCGAGTATAAGTCCGGTTGAATCCAGGATTAAGGAAAAGTAATAAAGGCTCTTATCCACCGCTGGAGGCTTCTCTATGAGTGCGATGCTTCCTTCATCTTTATCGAAATAACTGTTGTAGCCATTGCTGGCAGGATAAACGAGGAGATGCCAGATAACAAAAGTCAGGACAGCGTTTAATGCGATCACTTGCGGTGCCTGACTGCAGGCGAAAAGAAACACCGGCAGCAGAAAAAAAGAAAAGGCGAATCGCAGATGTAAGATCGCAGATCTGCTAGGCAAAAATTTCCATTGAGAATCCATTTCACTAAATTAATATATAACGTGATAGCAAGGTAAACCATTGAATTTAAAACAGCCACCGCGAAAAGGTGTTAAGAAGGAAACCAACAAAGCTATTATTTAGTATTTTACCATAGATGAACAGTTGTATAAGCGCAATTGGTACGGCTAATCCCCAATACCGGACTTCCCAGAACGACATTTACCAATTTATGGTTGAAGCTTTTGACCTGGATAGAAATAATGCGTCACGCTTAAAAGCTATTTATGAGAACTCCGGGATTGACCACCGTTTTTCCGTCCTTCCCGACTTTGGCAAAAAAAGAAGTGCTGAGCGGCTGCTTTTCCAAAATTCTAAAGATGAAAACCTTTTCCCGGGAACAGGAAAGCGTATGGATCAGTATCAAAAAGAAGCAGCTGGCATAGCCGCGGCAGCAGCAAAAAAATGTTTAAAGGATTTCAAGGAAGACATTTCCTCCAAAATCACCCACCTGATCACGGTAAGCTGCACTGGAATGTATGCGCCCGGAATTGACATTAATCTTGTAGAGATGCTGGGATTAAGCCACAGCGTTGAGCGCACCTGCATAAACTTTATGGGTTGCTATGGCGCATTAAACGCCCTTAAAACAGCAGATTATATTTGTCGCGCTCAAAGCGATGCTAAAGTATTAATCGTCTGTATTGAACTATGCACGCTTCATTTTCAAAAAGAAAATACTCTCGATAACTGGGTTGCGAACTCGCTCTTTTCAGACGGCGCAGCCGCAGCGCTGGTTGAAAATTCGGATCACCGGACCGGAAAAGGAAATTACCTGATGCTGGACACATTCTATTCTGAATTTATTCCAGCTGCTAAAAATGAAATGGGCTGGTATATTGGCGACAAGGGCTTCGAAATGAAATTAACTTCTAAGGTTTCTAAGCTGATCTTAAAACATATTCCCGGGGTGGTGAAAAAGGTCCTTGAAAAAGCCGGGCTTGTGGAAAGCGATGTTGACAGTTATGCCATACACCCCGGGGGCAGGAAAATACTTGAAGCTGCAGAAACAGCACTGGGTTTTTCCCGCGAAAGCAATAAATATAGCTACCAGGTTCTTCGTGATTATGGCAATATGTCATCAGCGAGCATACTTTTTGTGCTTGAGAATATTTTGATGGAAAGTTCTATAGATAACAAAACCATTCTTGGATGCGCCTTTGGGCCTGGCCTGACCGTAGAATCTATGATCCTAAAGAAAAATGTACAGGCTTGATTTTAGCCGGCGGAGTACGGACGAGGAAATGATGGACGATTTTTCACTTGGCCACGATATCATCGACCCTATAATGGACGAGCTCGAGGTGGTCAATAAAATGCTCGGTGGCTATAATGTTTTCTTTGATGCTTTCGATAAAATAAAGCTACAGGACGGAATGTCTGTCAGCGACTGGGGTTGCGGTGGTGGAGACTCACTGAGACGCGTTGCCTTATGGGCAAGGAAAAAGAATCTAAAGCTTAAGTTAGTTGGTATTGACGCTACTGCGGCGGCTGTCGAATACGCTCGTGCTAAATCCACTGAGTACCCTGAAATCTCCTACATGCTGGCCGACGTTACAAGTAATGATCTGCATACGAATCAATTTGACGTAGTGCTATCAAGTCTGTTTACCCATCACTTTAAGGATGCGGAGTGGATAAAGCTTATTAAGAAAATGACTGATTGTGCGAGTATCGCAGTCATCGTGAACGATCTTCACAGGCACTGGTTCGCTTATCACTCAATTGGTATTCTCACATCACTCTTGTCAAGATCGGAGATGGTTAAACATGATTCAAAGGTTTCCGTTATGCGAAGCTTTCGAAAGGAGGATATTCATAACATGCTTCAAATGGCAGGCATAAAGAATTACACTCTAAAATGGATGTGGGCATTCAGGTGGCAGTTGCTTATTGATTCAAAAAAGAGTGACGAAAATGACCGGTCATAAAAAAATCATTATCATCGGCGGAGGCCTCAGCGGTCTGACATCCTCTATCCTTTTACAAAAAGCTGGATATGAAGTTACCCTCTTTGAAAAAAAGCGATATCCATTCCATCGCGTTTGCGGTGAGTATATCTCCAATGAAGCATGGCCATTTCTCGAATCACTCGGTATACGTCTTGCCGAACTTAAGCCGTCTCAGATTACGCGTTTGTCGATAACAAGCCAACGGGGTAGGGAGCTCTTAACAAACCTTTCTATGGGAGGATTTGGACTAAGCCGTTATAAACTAGACGACCAGCTTTATCAGCACGCTCAACGCCTGGGAGTAACTTTTTTATTCGAAAAAGTAATTGATATCCAATTCAAAAACGGCTCATTTGAAATAACTTCTGAAAACGGAATCCATCATTCTACTATAGCCATCGCCGCATATGGAAAACGCTCCAACCTTGATCAAAAACTAAAACGCAGTTTTTTTTATAACCGGAGCCCCTATCTGGGCGTCAAATATCACATCAAAACAGATCTGCCTGATAATTTAATCAGACTCGATAATTTCAACGGAGGGTATTCTGGAGTATGCAAGATTGAAGATGAAAAATTCAATCTCTGCTACCTTTCCCAAACAGTCAATTTGAAAAAACATGAGGGGATATCTGATATGGAAGAACAGGTGCTGTACAAAAATCCATTTTTAAAGCATCTGTTTAAAAATTCCGAATTCATATACAAAAAACCGGAAGTGATCAATGAAATTTCGTTTGAACCGAAGACCCTGATTGAAGATCACTTGCTTTTCTGTGGAGATTCCGCCGGGATGATCACCCCGCTATGCGGAAATGGGATGGCAATAGCATTTCACTCCGCCAAGATCCTGTCCGAATGCATCATAAATTCCACACAAGGCAATAACTTAAACAGGCAGGCCATGGAACGGGACTATAAGGAAAGGTGGTCGAATGAATTTACCCTGAGGCTAACATCCGGGAGGATTATTCAGCGCTTGTTTGGATCTCCCTTGTTAGCCGAATTAGCCGTAACCGCAATGAAGAATTTACCTGCACTTAACCAAATCATTGTGAAAAAGACACATGGCAAAGTATTTTAGTAGTAAATTCGCTTCATGAAACTATGGGTACTGGTGTTTATTAATGCCTTAGCTGTTGCATTATCACTGTCGATCATCAATTTCTATTTTCAACAGAAATGGGTGGATTTCATAATCACTTTTTGTGTTTCAATCATTATTTCGTACGCCGTATTTTACTACCTGATAGAACGCTTTGTGTACAGTAAGATCAAACTTATCTACAAACTGATCCACAACCTTAAGCTGGGAAAAGACCTCAAAGATGCACTAGGAGAGTATGTCAGCACTGACCCAATTCACGATGTTGAGCATGAGGTAAAAGAATGGGCTAAAGACAAGAAAATTGAAATTGACCAGCTAAGAGAGCAAGAAAAGTTCAGGCGGGAATTTTTATCTAATATTTCCCACGAACTTAAGACCCCGCTTTTTGCAATTCAAGGCTACATTGAGGCTTTACAGGATGATGTGGATGACCCGGAGCTTTCGAAACAATTTTTGGACAAAGCTTCTAAAAATGTCGATCGTTTGGCTTTCTTCATAAAAGACCTGGATTCCATTTCTAAACTTGAAAGCGGGGAAATACCAGTTGAATTCGAAAAGTTCGACCTGTCGGAACTAATTGTCGAAGTGATCGAGTCGCTTGAGCTAAAGGCAAAAAAGTATAACATCACGATGGAGTTCAAGGAGAAATACAATTCTGCAACCTGGGTAAATGCTGATAGGGAAAAGATAAGACAGGTGTTTGTGAATCTGATAGACAACTCATTCAAATACGGTAACAATCCCGGAACCACAGCCATTAAAATCTTTGAGCTTCACGATCAAATACTTGTGGAAATTACTGATGACGGAAGCGGTATCGAGGAAAAGTATCTCTCAAGGCTTTTCGAAAGGTTTTATCGCACCGATAAGAGCCGTTCCCGTGAAATAGGGGGTTCAGGCCTGGGCCTCGCCATCGTCAAACATATTATAGAGGCTCACCAGCAAACTATTACCGTTAGAAGTACTGAAAACATCGGCTCTACTTTTGGGTTTACGCTAAAGCGAGTGAAGTAACAGGATAAATAAATTGTTAACATTAACTTAACATTGCTATGATACCTTTGCCTATTCTTTAAACCCAACGAAATGTCATTGAACGGTATTTTCCAATACTTTATCCCAAAAGATAAAAAATTCTTCCCCCTTTTCGAAAAGGATAGCGAAAACCTGATCAGTTTGGGTGAAAAGCTTGTAGAAGCCCTTAATACTGACGACCTTACCCTCCGTAAGAAGCTCTTTAAAGATATTGAAGATCTGGAGCACACCGGTGACGAGATCACTCACCAGATCCATCTCGAACTCAGTAAAAATTTTATCACCCCATTTGACAGGGAAGATATCCATCGTCTGGCCAGTGCGATAGATGACATCGCCGATTATATCCACGGTTCTGCCAGCAGGATCGACCTCTATCAGGTAACAGAAATTACTCCGCCAATCAAAGAGCTTGCCGGCCTTATCTTACAGGCATGTCAGGATCTTAATAAGGCAATACACGAGCTTCGCGACTTAAAGAACATTCGGGTTATTGCTGATACATGTGTCCGGATCAACAGTATTGAAAACCAGGCTGATTACGTTTTTGACAAAGCGGTAAGCGAGCTTTTCATGTATGAAAAAGACGCTATAAAGCTGATCAAATATAAGGAGATCCTATCAGCTCTTGAGGACGCGACAGACATGTGCGAAGATGCAGCTAATGTTCTGGAATCGATTCTGGTTAAAAACGCATAAAATTTATACGATACCACCGCAAGATCAATGGGTTTTACATTACTAATTGTCGTCATAATTTTAGCACTGCTGTTTGATTATATCAACGGCTTTCATGACGCTGCAAATTCAATTGCAACTGTAGTTTCTACCAAGGTTCTTACGCCGTTTCAGGCTGTTATCTGGGCAGCGTTTTTCAACTTTCTTGCGTATTTCCTATTTAATCTTAACATTGCTGATACTGTCGCAAAGACCGCTGATACGCTGAATATAAATCTAATCGTTATCATGGCTGGTGTAATTGCCGCTATTTGCTGGAATTTGTTTACCTGGTGGTTTGGTATTCCATCAAGTTCCTCGCACACTCTTATAGGTGGTTTTGCTGGCGCTGCTGTAGCCCATGGCGGACTCGACGTAATAAATCTTGCTGTCATTGGCAAAATTGCTGCATTTATCGTACTCGCCCCTATAATAGGAATGATCATGGCATATACGATCACTGTTATCATCATAAACATTTGCAGGTATGCTAATCCTTCTAAAGCAGAGTGGTGGTTCAAAAAATTACAGTTAGTCTCATCGGCTCTGTTCAGCCTTGGTCATGGTGCAAACGATGCTCAGAAAGTAATGGGTATTATAGCAGCGGCGGTCATCGTATATCTCAAGGATGCGAACTTAAATGTGGATACTATGTCTTCATGGCTTCAGGTAGGCTATACAGTTATTGATGGGAAAGTAAAGATCAACCATATACCCGAGTGGATACCAATCGCATGCTATACTGCAATTGCTGCAGGGACGATGAGTGGCGGCTGGAAGATCGTAAAAACAATGGGAACTAAGATCACTAAAGTTACCCCACTTGAAGGCGTTGCTGCGGAAACCGCTGGAGCGATTACACTATTTATGACT
This sequence comes from Daejeonella sp., assembly GCF_037719425.1. GTDB lineage: Bacteria > Bacteroidota > Bacteroidia > Sphingobacteriales > Sphingobacteriaceae > Daejeonella. The sequence goes on from NZ_JBBJNI010000106.1 coordinate 13,874, forward strand.
GAGCATTTCAAGATCCCGGTTTCTACTACACACACTATCACAGGTGCAATTATAGGTGTAGGTTTAAGTAAGCGCGTGTCGGCAGTCAGATGGGGAGTGACAATAAGCCTGATGTGGGCCTGGGTGCTTACTATCCCGGTGTCAGCTATGTTGGCAGCACTCCTTTATTGGATATTGAGCTTGTTCCTTTAAGAGAGAATCAAGAGCCAAGAATCAAGATTTATTCGTTTTTCACCGATACATTTTTCTTAATAAAACGTTTTTTTTTATTCCCAGGCTGACTTCTTTAGTCTTGGTAACTTAAACCTTATCCGTGATTTTGTGCTGCCTGCCATTGCCAGAAGTACTTTATATAAGTCAGGTTCGGCACCTTTAATTAAGCAGGATATCTACGCTTGAAAGACCTCTCCGTTATGCGTCTTGGTTCTTGGCTTAGCCAAGAGCCAAGAATCAAGACTTCCCCTAAGCGTACCATTCGAATTGTAAAACAGGTTCAATGATTAAGGATGAAATCGTCTTGAATCTTGGTTCCTGGTTCCTGGATCTAATTTGTACTTTTAAACATGGTAGATCGTCGTAAATTTCTCAAAACAACTTCCCTTGCCGGAGCTTCATTGCTAGCAGGTAATTCATTTGCCGGAGCTCATACTTCGGCTTCAGCGCCTGTTTTAGACAATCCGATCGTTATCTCGACCTGGGATTTTGGTATCGCTGCAAATGCCGCTGCCTGGGAAGTTCTTAAAAATAATGGCCGGGCACTGGATGCGGTAGAAAAGGGTGTTCATGTACCAGAGGCTGACCCAAATAATACTACCGTGGGTTTTGGCGGGGCTCCGGACAGGGATGGTAAAGTTACCCTTGATGCCTGCATAATGGATGAATTTGGGAACTGCGGAAGCGTAGCAGCATTGGAGAATATTGTTCATCCTATTTCCGTT
>NZ_JBBJNI010000004.1:0-12525 GCF_037719425.1 Daejeonella sp.
TTTATAATCTTCCAGTCGCCCTTTATATTTCCTGTTATATAATCATTCTTAGACCTGTCGGTACCACCTCCTTCAGCCAGGAGCAGAGGATTATTACCCTGAGGACCTGCACCGTACGAACCGTCAGAATACTTAGGAACTGTAAAAATGGAGTTCTGCATCATCAGGCGGAATATCTCTGTAATATTCTGGGGCTGAACACTATTCACATACCGATAATTCACATCTCCTGCGACATTTATTTTATTAGAAACTTTCAGATCAGTATTGACCCGGATCTCATTGATTTTTGAGTTGGTATTTGCTATAGTTCCATCCTGGTCCTGGTAGCGAAGACTGAGCCGGCCCTTAAAATTCTCACTTCCCCCGCTTACAGCCAGGGAATGATTAACCTGGGGCGCGGTACGCAGCATCACATTATACCAGTCGAATGGTAATGGAAACTGCTCGCGGTTTCCATTCACATAATCTTGAATCTGTTGCTCAGTGTATTTGGCAGGAGCACCCGCATTTATGTAGTTGAGATTTTGCAGGCGTAGATAGCTCTCAATTTCCATGTGTTCGGGTTTACTCACGGAATTTTGTTCGGCATAAAATGCATTATAAGTAACTGAACCTTTCCCCTCTTTAGCCCGCTTAGAAGTGATCAGAATAACGCCGTTTGCTGCCCGCGATCCATATATAGCGGTAGAAGAAGCATCTTTCAATACTGAAATGGACTCAATATCATCAGGATTTATGTTAGCCAGGGGTTGTTCTATACCATCAACAATAACCAGTGGATTATTACTGCTCAGAGTGGTTATACCCCTTATTCTCATAGTTGTGTTCGAATTACCCGGAGAGCCGCCCTGGTCTAAAATGGTTAATCCTGGCATTTGTCCCTGCAATGCCTGCTGGATGCTTGATACCGGCCGCCTGGTTAGTTCCTCTCCTCTTATGTCACTTACCGCCCCGGTCAGACTCACTTTTTTTTGTGTTCCGTAGCCAACTACGACAACTTCACCTAATGAAGTAGATTGTGCGATCATCACCACATCAATACTACGGCGGTCATTTATGCTAACAATCTGCGTAGTGTATCCTATATAAGTAAAAACCAGTTTTCCATCTGGGGGAGCGATTATATTATAGTTTCCTGAGGCATCGCTGCTCACTCCGTTCGCAGTGCCTTCAACTTTCACTGAAACCCCAACCAAAGACCCCAAAGCATCCGAAACCTTACCCGTGATAGTAGATGTTTGTGCGTACACGCCATTCATGGGCAGCTGCATTAAAAATATGCCGACTACCAGTATTACCCTTAAAAACTGAAGAGGCAGGAAGTATTTAAAACGATCTGAGAATAATTGTTTTTTCATAATTAACTTTTAAGATTTTGAACCTGAGATAAAAAGCCAAAACCGCTGCTAGGACAACTGGTGCCATATGCTGCTTAAGATTTGAACCTGGTAGTTCGAATTGGTTATTTACAAGATGTCATTCCTCTATTCATTAAATATAGGTACCGTAAATAATGCTAATTGTACCATCTTATGCATCAAATGAGTAATCCTAAATTAGAGACGGCGATTATTTTAAAGTCTTAAGGGTTGATCTTTAAATAGTTAGAATATATTTTTAGTGCACCAATTAATAATTCAAAGATATATAGATCGGAATTCAGGAATCGGAAATCTTTGTGAACACATATTCAGAAGTGGTCGCGATGGTGACTAAGCCTTCCCACATGTTTTAAGAATTGACCCAGCCACTCCTTTTGGATGACAAGTACCATTATATTTAAATCCACGTTTTCCTGTATCCTTGGAGAAGAACCCCTTTCAGCCTGGGATTTTTGATGCGAATTTTATCATTATGTATTTTGTTGAGAAGTGTTGCTGAATTTATTATTCTTATTCCGGAATTCCCAGAAAGCAAAACCGGCCAAAATCAAATAGCTAAATGCTATCAACTCCAAATTTTCTTTAACGGGAATTGATTGATAGGCATAATAACTAAATGTTGTAAGATAAGACCAAATAATCGCGTACTTGTACTGCGTGAAAATTGAAACGGCCACCGGTAAGCAAATGTACCAGGGATGAATAGTGGTGGAAAACAAATACCAGGCAGTGATAACAAATAATCCTTTAGTAAAATACGAACGTGAAGAAATGTTTTTTCCCTTGAAGGAAATCATACAAATAATTAATCCGCCTATTAAGATAAGTGCGGGCCCTGCAATGGCAATGATGTTAAAACCCATTGTAACTGTTCCGATATATCTCACTAAATAGTAGATACTTGCATTAAATTCAAAATGCTGGAAAAACAGATTTACACTGTTAAGCATGTGAAGCATTGTATCCCAATCAAATAACGCAGCAAATAACGCGATTGTAATTAACCCGGAGATAGCTGCAAACAGCAACCCTTTGTTCCAACCCAATTTATTAATTATTAAGGGTAGAAACAGAACAGGTACCAGTTTAGTTGCAATGCCCACCCCCAGTGAAACAGCAGAAAGTTGCATGTTATAATTAAGGAGGAATAAAAATGAAAGCAAAACAAAAAAAACCATAACACCTTCAAAATGAACATTGCCGGTAAGTTCTGCTATCACTAAGGGGTTAAGAATATATAACAAAGACAGGTGTTTGGGTAAAGACATTTTTTTTAACAATTGAATAACTAAATAAAAAGTGCCTAATTCTACGATCACAATCATGCACTTCATAAATACAATTGCAGAAAACACATTAACCGGAAATAATTTACCTGTCAGCAAAAACATACCCTGAAGCACTGGAGGATATATAGTATAATAACTTGGTGAATTTAATAGAACGAAAAGTTCTTTTGAAATCCCTGTAACAGCCGGCATTTGCATTATCTCCCGGGGGAGATGGCTAAAAGGATTAATTCCATTTGCGGCTAATCGGCCATCCCAGATAAAACGATAAACATCATCTGAAAGATTAGGCACTGAGAATAGTAACAGAAGGCGAAAAGAAATTCCGGCGATAAACAAATATTTAAAATACCCGGCTGAAAAAAAACGATATAATAAATAATAAGCTGCGAATAAAAAGCTAAACAAGCCAAATACCTGAAAAAAGTTTTCTCTCTGAGTTTGATAGCATAGCCAATAGTAACCGGCAGCGCTGAATGTGATCAGTAAATAAAGAATGAGTTTATTTTTATGCCATAGCGCTTCACTCATAGAGCTTTAATTCGAGACTGTCAGAAATTTCGTCATATAACAGAATTGAAAATTCGGTTGCATTTATCTGTATTTAAAAATAGTAGTAATAATCTTATAGCCTGCCAGCAAAGTACCTTTTACAGTACCGCTTATTTTTGATTTCCCGATTCGCTTGCGATAACTAACAGGCACTTCTACGATCTTCATTTTAAATTTAGCTGCCTTTAATTGCATCTCCACAGTCCATCCGTACGTTGTGTCCTTCATATTTATTTCCATCAGCTTATCAAAGCGAATGGCTCTGAAAGGCCCGAGATCAGTATAGTGAACCTTATAGATCAATTTTAATAGTTTTGTTGCTATGATATTTCCAACTTCTTGTTGAACTGTCATTGATCCCTTTTCTTTTTTTCCTAATTTTCTTGATCCGATCACCAGATCCATACCTGCAGAGATAATCGGTTGTACAAGCTTCGTTATTTCTTCAGGGAAGTCAGAATAATCAGCATCAATAAAAACTACAATATCTGGTAAAGGTTGTAATTCTTTCGCGTATTCAATACCTTTCAGGCACGCAAATCCGTAACCTGGCCTGTGCTCGTGGAGAACTGTTGCACCTGCATTTCGTGCATTTTCATTTGTAGCATCATTTGAATTATTATTTACTACGATAATTTCATTAACCAACCCCGCAGGAATATCTCTTATTACTTTTGCAATTGAATTTTCTTCGTTATATGCAGGAATAATGACTACAATTTTTGATTTTTCACTCATGGAGGGTAGCGAAGGATTTTTGCCGCCATTCTTTAATGCTTAAAATAAATATCATTGAAAAGCCGGTGAGTGCCATCAAAAGTAAAGGCAAGCTTGCATAGTTTTTAAAGCAGATTGATTGTATCACTCCAAATAAAAAATATAAGATCAATACTCCTTCTGTAATATTTAACCAGTTAATTTTTGGTTGAATGTATTTGCCGGTGATTATTTCTTTTGTTTGATCGACAGCATTAAATTTTGGCGTACGAATAAATCCCGATTTAATACCTAAATATCCCTGAATAATCCCAATCGAGTTGTTTAAAGATAGTCCTATGAATAAGGAAACGAAAAGGGGAAACCTTAAAATAAAACCTATAACTTTTTGCATTAAACTGCCGGAAGTATTATTTAAATAAGAAACAAAATAGTGAAGGATGTAAATAAAAAGGCTAATGTAGATAAAGCTTGAAATTTTAAACAACAGGTTATAATCAGGGTAAAATTCTTTTATAAAAAGCAAAGGCACAGAAAGCAACGCATTCGTTATAACACTGATAAAGCCAAAACTGTAAATAAGATGAAAAGCGCCGTTCAACTTAACTGATAGCGAAGCTTTTGAAGCAAACAAAGGCCGCATATGTTTTCTTGCTGTTTCAGCACCACCTTTGGTCCAACGGAATTGTTGCGATTTTAAAGCACTTACAAAAGGCGGTAATTCTGCAGGTGTATTAAAATCTTCGAGATAGATGAATTTCCAACCTTTCATTTGAGCCCGGTAACTTAAATCGAGATCTTCTGTTAGAGTATCCGATTGCCAGTTGCCTGCATCCAATATGGTTTGTTTGCGCCATACACCAGCGGTACCGTTAAAGTTTATAAAATAACCTGCTGCATTTCTGCCCTGCTGCTCTATGCTGAAATGCCCGTCCAGAGCTATGGACTGGAGATTAGTTAAAAGCGAAGTGTCCTTATTAATATGTCCCCACTTAGTTTGTACCATACCAATTTTAGCGTCTTTAAAAAAAGGAATAGTCCGTTTCAGAAAATCTTTTGAGGGAAGGAAATCTGCATCAAACACCGCTAAAAATTCTCCTTTTGCCAGATCAAGACCGTGTTTCAAAGCGCCGCCTTTAAAGCCTTCCCGGTCTTTTCTTTGAATGTGTTGAATTGAAATATTTAGTTGTTGCAGCAAGGTAACTTTATCTGCAATTATACCCGATGTTTCATCTGTGCTGTCATCTAATATTTGAATCTCTAATTTTTCCCTCGGATAATCTATTACTGCAACTGCATCTATTAATCTCTCCACGACAAACAGTTCGTTATAAACCGGAAGTTGAATCGTAACAGAGGGTATAAAATCGCTTGAATAACCGATTTGCGTCTTCTTTTTGAAAGAAATCAGGTAATGATAAATAAGGTGAGCATCAAAAAGAGAATGTATCAGCACAAAAAGGATAGCAAACGAATACAGTACTACAATGATAGTTACAACAACATCCAGCATTCAAACAAATTATATCTAAAGGTATTTATAAATTAACTGTAATAATTTGTATTGCCGATGGTGATAGGTTTGTCATCTACCCTTCCTTCTTCTTCACCGTTTTCCAATTTTAATACCCCTCTGGGGCAAACGGAGGCACAGATACCGCAGCCCACACAGGAGGCCCTCACGATATTTTGTCCTTTTTGTGCATATGCCCTAACATCAATCCCCATTTCGCAAAAAGTGGAGCAATTGCCACAGGAAATACATTGACCGCCATTGGTTGTAATTCTAAACTTTGATTTATACCGTTGAAATATTCCAAGAATTGCAGCCATAGGACAACCAAACCTGCACCAAACCCTTGAGCCCATTATGGGATAAAACCCTACACCAATTACACCGGAAAATATAGCCCCAATAAAAAACCCATACCACTGTGCAAATGCTCCTGAAACAGAGCCAAGAGTGCCTCCTTTGTAATAAGAATTTAACCAAAGCAAAATAGTGGTAACTGTAATAAAAACAAGTACACTGTGCACCATCCACCTTTCAATTTTCCATGCCTTTAAGCTTTTATCTGAAAGCTGACGAAAAGGGTCACCGGCAGTTTCTGCTAATCCGCCGCAACCGCATACCCAGGAGCAATACCAACGCTTTCCATATTTATAAGTAAGAAGCGGTGTTGCAATAAATGTCATCATCGCACCCCAAAAAACCATGAACACGCCGAGATTTCCGGAGGACATTAACGACGAAACATCTGAAGGGAAAAGATAACTGTATTTGAGGGGCCAGAAATAAGAAAAATAAAATTCAGGTTCATTTAATTTTTTCAAAATCATGGGGATCAGAAAACCAAAACCTGTTTGAAAAAACATCACAGATACAGTGCGAATCACCTGATAACGGTTGTTCCTGTTCCTTGCAATAAACCGGATACCCATAGTTAATACTGCAAGGGTATAAAACGCACCATACATAAACCACTGGGTTGCCGGCTGGTTGCTTAGTATTTGACTAAGCGGATCGAATGTTCTTATCAGCCCCTCAAACATCCATGAATACCAATAAATGATGATATAAAACCCCGTAAGCACAATGCCCAAAATCCAGGCGATAGTTCCTTTGTTTGTCATGCTTTTAAACATAATGCCGTTGTTGTGAATACCCGCTGAACCATGATAGTATGGCAATGCATAAGCCACTGAACCAAGAGCAAACATGCCAACAATAATGGCAAAAAATAAAGCCGGATATACCCGCCCTGCACCAGCAGCAGCAGCAACCATTGCAAGCACAGCAATGGCTATACAGAGGCCACCTACCTTTTGATAAAAAGATTGTACTCCGCTTTCTTCGGTGAGTGAAAGAGAAGGATTGATTGCAACAGATTGAGCCATAATCTTTGAATAAAAATTTTACTAACCTCAGTTCGATTTATAATAAGTTGAAAGCTTGTTTTTGTTAAAATTTGGGCGTTTTAACACGCTGTCCGCTGTATTTTTTTGACCGAAGAAGCCAAAAAAGATGCCGCTTCCATCGTTAACGCACCTGCTACCTAAAAAAACCAGACTCATTTGTAAATATTAATCGAACTCAGGTTGCTAATTAAAAAGCGACATCCTTTTCTTTTTTCGGTTTATATTTTTGCCGGTATGATGATTATATGCCAAAAGGATATTTTTGTCATGTTTAGTAAAAAATTCAGGATCGAAGTTAAGTTGATGAAGGTTTGCCATCACATCATCAATTTTTCTTTTTTCCTGTAGCCATTTATCACATATTTCATGGCGCAGCCTTATCCCTAAAACATTAATTCCGATAAGAGTTTCATCCTTCTTATCATACACTACGCGGAAACAAATTTTTCCTCCCTGGTGTTCCCAATAAAATGAGCTTTCATTTTCTAAAGGCTTAGCATTCATGGTTCCATAAGTTTGGTATTCTATATCAAAAAATTTGGCTGAGTTGAACCATGGCCCGGGATTATAAGCAGCCTTTTTACCACAAATGGTTTGCGCCAAAGTTTCGCCATGCATCTTTCCCGTGTACCAAACCTGCTCTACAGGCTTTCTGCCAACCGGTGGATTTCTGTGTTGAACGCAATCTCCAATTGCATAAACATCGGGAATATTGGTTTCAAAAAATTCAGTCACCAAAACGCCTCTGTCGGTTTCTATCTCTGTGTTTTTTACTATAGAAATGTTTGGGCTAACACCTACGGTTACACCAACAAATTCACAGGCAATTTCTTCTCCTTTATTGGTGATGAGGGAGATTGCTTTTCGATCGCCTTTTATTTCGTTTAACTCTGTGCCAGTTCTTAAATCAACATGGTGTTCTTTAATATGCCTTGATATCAGTTCTGCTTCCTCCGGCGGTAATATATTGTTCCAGTATGCGTCTTCACGGATCAAAAAGGTAACATGAATGTTTCTTGACAATAACATTTCCGCCATTTCAATACCAATTAAACCGCCGCCTATTATCACGGCACGTTTAATTCCTTTGGTATTCTCATTCATCAATTCCAGATCGGTCATGCCATATAAACTTTGCACGCCGCTTAAATTTATTCCGGGAAAATCTGGCTTGTTAGACACCGACCCTGTAGCTATAACCAGCTTATCATAATTGATTGAAGTGCCTTTTTGCAATAAAATATTTTTTCCTCTTACATCAATTGAAATCACATGATCATTTACCAGTTGTATCCGGTTCTTCTCCCAAAACCAGTCTTCGTAAGGTTTGGTATGTTCATACTTCATGTGCCCCATGTAAATGTACATAAGCGCCGTACGTGAATAAAAATGTTCGGTTTCAGAAGAAATTACCGTGATGTTGTTATTGCTTTGCTTACGAATATTTCTTGCACAGGTGATGCCTGCAATTCCGTTCCCTATGATGACGATGTTTTGAGGCATGTTACTGATTATTTCTGTTCGTTCAGGCTCCAGCTGTAATCCAGGTAACTGATTTTTGTGTTTGAATTTATCTGAGTTTTAGAATATTTATTTATAAAATCGACCAAACTTCCATTCTTAGTGAAATCACCGCCGTACCAGGTAAAATATTTAGATAGTTCAGCCTTGTCTGCCGTGATGCTATTTTTGGCTTTATCATTTAAAAAGTCTTTGCCCGCAGTCTCAAGCTGAGCATTAAGCTTAGCGCCCGCATATGCCTCGTTACGCAATCTTGGGCAAGACATTGCAGCACACACAAGAGCAAAATGTATCCGTGGATCATTAAATTTTTTACGCAATATACTATGTTCAATATTATTAAGATCATATTGTTTTCCCCCGATATTAATAAATTTAATATCCCAGGGTGTATTAACCTTATATATTTTGCCTGCAATATCCTTAATGCTTTTTACCGGATATTTTTGAAGGATTAAAGAAATAGTATATGCATTGTAGGCATTTATCCAAAAAGCTTTTTCGTCATTTTGGCTCCAGTTTTTTTGAGGGGGATTATCGCTGAGTGTTTTTAAATAGGCATCGAATTCAGATTTATCCCTTTTAAAACCTTTGTAATTAACCATGCCCGATGCGTTTACATGTTCTTTAAGCAATTTGTCCCAAGCCTGGTGCGAAGGCACTTTTTGGGCGAACATATTTATTGCCAATAAAAGGTAACTGATTAAAAAAAATATCTTTTTCATTATTAGCATCTGACGTGATTTTTGTGATTACATGTTTTTATAATTTATGATCAGGCTTTATGAGCTCTGGCAATTGTTTCTGAAATCGTTTAATACGTGGTATGCTTTCTCCTCTTACATAAGCAACGTCAGGGTTTTTTTGAATGTAATCCTGATGATATTCCTCCGCCTTCCAGAACTTTTTAAACGATGTAAGCTGTGCTGCTATTGGCTCAGTATATTTTTTTTGAGTTTCAGCAATAGATTTTTCAGCCTGCATTTTTTCCTCCGCTGTTCTGTAAAAAATGATAGAACGATAAGGCGCACCTTTATCGGGACCTTGTCCGTTTACCTGTGTGGGATTCTGCGAAGCAAAGTAAACTTTTAATAACGTGGGGTATGATACAATGGATGAATCATAATAAACCTCCACCGCTTCTGCATGGCCCGTGGCATGTGAGCCAACCTGCTCATAAGTGGGGTTGGGCTCTTTCCCTCCGGAATACCCAGATACAACTTCATGCACTCCTTTAACACTTTCGTACACGCCTTCCAAGCACCAAAAACAGCCCGAAGCAAATGTAGCCTGGCTAAGTTTTGAAAGATCTGCCGCTGATTCCTTTTTCTGTGGCATTTTTTTCACCTGCTGCGTACAGGAAAACAAAGGAATCATCAAAAAGGCGGAAACAAAAATTATTGCTATTTTTTTCATATATCTAAATGTTGCTGGAGTAATTTTATTTTGAAGTAGTTGGGGGTTTGCCGCCTTCCGGAACAAAAATAAGCGCAGCCGAATTCATGCAGTATCGCTTGCCTGTTGGGGCAGGGCCATCATCAAATAAATGACCAAGATGCGATCCGCTTTTACTGTCAACTACTTCACCTCTAACCATTCCGTCACTGTTATCCTGTACAATTTTTACAGCATCCTTACTAATAACATCATAAAAACTTGGCCACCCTGTTTTGGAATCAAACTTTGTTGACGAGCTAAAAACGGGCTGAAGAGATGCTGCAGAGTAATAGGTTCCTTTTTCATAAAAGTGATCATACTTGCCCGTACCGGGACGCTCTGTACCTTTTTTCCTTAAAATATGATATTGGTCAGGCGTTAACTTTTCTTTCCACTCCGCATCTGTTAGTTGCATAGGATAACTCGTTTCCTGCAAAGCCATTCTTTTATTTGTTTGGGGATTGCTGCAGGAAATAACTATAAAAGTTAAAGCCGTACAAAGAATAAATAAGCGCATAATAAATTAATTTAGAGTATATACGAATAATAGGTAAATACAGATGTAACGGGGATTTATTTCATTAATTCAGCACTGCCAAAAAGGTGTTTGAAGCGTTCACAATGTATTAGCACAAATTTATGTTTGGTAAAATCTGGGGTTCCACTTATTTCATAAACCTGATTGCCATTGGTTGATTTTAAATTGCCTAAGGAAATAAACTCTGAAGGAGAAGATGCAGTTGAAAGATACACTTTAAGATCAGGTCCATTACTCGTACTGAAGTTTTCTAATTTGAGCATGTAGATGTTATTGGTCAGATATATCTTCGCCTGGCCACTTACATTTTCTGATCCAACGCCTTTAAAGGTGCCAGCAAATTTCAGAGTACCGTCTACACTTATCATTTCATCTAATTTTACATTAGAAGTTTTATCACAACCATACATGATTGCCATAATGCAAATAAGGGATATAAAAATAGCTTTCACTTTCATTTTATTTTATTTGGTTTTATAATCTATTAGTCGGTGGATTGCAAAAAACCTGACAAAGAAAATTGAGTTATTCGTTTATTTTATTTTTAACAGATTTGAGAAGCCAGAAATGATCGTTTCTTTATGATAACTTCACCCCCTGTTATCATCATTCCCCGCCGCCTTCCTCAACACCTCCATCACCCCCTCCTTCTCCAATATACACATCCCCGTTCTGCTATCAGTAACCCCATCCTTTAATTTAAATGAGAACCTGGGTTTCCATTCATCAAACGTGCTTTCCATATATTAAAAATAGACCCGGGGATTGATCCCAACGTCTGCAGCAAGTTCCGTATGATGGGTGGAGATCAGAAATACGCAGTTCGGAATATTGATCATCGCCCGGATAATCAATAACGACGCTTCGACGGCATCCTTCGGATTGGTTCCTCTGAACAGCTCATCAATAATCACCCGGATTATATTGTTAATACCTTCCCTGACAACATAATAATTGGGTTTAATATTAATCTTGTTCGAAAGATGATCGTAAAGCGCGTCTATAGGGTTATTTCGGAGGAATCTTTTGTTTGTTTTAAGGTAGTGTTCAACAAGGTCAACCTGGCTGTAATTGAGCTCGAGCGCTATTGCATTGTCGCGAAAATGCCTGATCATCTCCAGCCTTTCGTTAAGAGAATCGATATCCGAGAGAGGTTCCCTCATTATTTTCTGAAGCAGATCTCTCCCTCCCAATGTTCTGGTGGACTGAAAGAGCTGGCTGATGCCATCGCCTCCCGATCGCCCGGAAAAGATCTCAAGATCTTTTAACGTGTCGCTGTCAATTTCAAATTCCATATCCAATAAAGATTCCCCTCGAATATAGTAATTCGCCGACTTGGTTTATGAGTTCAACGAAGCGGTCTTAGGCGGAACTACTGTCCGGCCGACGGGGCAAATGTGCGTGTTGTAGTCGGAGACTAACTTACGAAGTCTCTCTCCGACTTCCACGTGACTTCGTCAGTTTAAAATTCACAGAGAGACTGGCGAAGTTTCTTTCCGCTCGTTTATTTAAACTTCGCAAGTCAGCCCTCAACTCCACTCTTGGTTTAAGAGTTCAGCGCAACACTCTTAAATCACCCCAGGAAAAAGAGGACTTTGTATAGCATTCCAACAATCAAATCCTTTTCCATTTATATTATCTTTGATTGGATATACCATTTAATAAGCAGAAGAACATGATTTTAGAGGTCGCCATTCTTAATGTAATCCCTGGCAAGGAAAAACAGTTTGAACTGGATTTTAAGATTGCGGGGCAGTATATCAGCTCCATCGAAGGATATGTAAGACACTCTTTAAGAAAATGTGTAGAGCAGGAAAACAGATATATCCTGTTAGTAGATTGGAAGACAATTGAAGATCATACAATTGGATTTCGGCAGTCAAGCCAATATTTGAAGTGGAAAGAACTTCTTCATCACTACTATGATCCTTTTCCAGTTGTTGAGCATTTTGAAACGATTATAAGTAACGAGAAATAATGGTTAGCAAAATGTTAGATGACTAAGTAAAGGATTATGCCGCCTTGGTTAGAGTTTTCGCCATAGTTTAAGAGTTCATCGAAGCGCTCTTAAATCATAAAAGAGAAAAGAGCACTCCGTCAGCCGCCCTCCTCGCTTCCCTCCTTTCGTCCTACCGTGTACCCACAACTCCGCTGATCAAAACCAATA
>NZ_JBBJNI010000004.1:12535-44076 GCF_037719425.1 Daejeonella sp.
TCATCAGGGTGGGTGTCAATACCTTTAGATAAAAAACATCCACTATGAAAGTCACAGCCTATAGTATCAAAGCCGCTGAAAAGGAATTCCTGACCAAAGCGAACTGCAACAGACATGATATAACCCTTACTGCTGATGCGTTATCCACAGAGACCGTGTCGCATGCAAAGGGAAAGAACGCAGTTTTGGTGTTCACCAGCGATGACCTTTCTGAACAGATCCTGAAAGACCTGAAACAGATCGGAGTTAAATACATCATTACACGCTCAACCGGTACGGATCACATTGATCTGGCAGCGGCTAAGCTGCTGGGATTGGAGGTTGCGTCCATTCCGTCCTATTCACCCGAATCAGTAGCGGAACACGCTATCACCCTTATGCTGGCCCTGTGCCGGAATATTCTTCCGGCTCATCAGCAAATGATGGAATATGATTTCAGACTTGATGCTCTCGTGGGAACAACCATCCGCAATAAAACGGTGGGCGTTGTTGGTTTTGGTAAAACCGGACAAGCACTGGTGCGGATTCTTTCCGGATTTGGATGCGATATCCTCGTTTCAGATTTTAATAATGTTGAACAAGAATGCAGCGTTGCAGGCGCAACGCAGGTATCCCTGGACGTTCTTTATGAAAAAGCTGATATTATTTCATTTCACGTCCCTCTTACTCAGCAAAGCAGGCACATGGTGAATTCGGAAAGTATAGCAAAAATGAAAGACGAAGTTATGCTGATCAACGTAAGCCGCGGTGCAATCTTCAATTCCATTGACGTTTATAATGCCCTGCAAAGGGACAAGATCAGTAGGGTTGGAATGGACGTGTATGAGTTTGAGAATCATATTTTCTTCTTCGACCATAGCCATGATATCGTGGACGATCAGCTTCTCAAATCTTTTATTCAGCACTCCAGGTGCCTGCTCACACCTCATCAGGCTTTCCTGACAAAAGAGGCTCTGCAGATCATTTCTGAAAGGACCATCAAACTTCTGGATGCATGGGAAGCTGTCAAACCTCCCGAAGTAAGCGAAACAGTCTTAGTTTAAACAATAATGATATAGAAAGCTCGGGTTAATAAGCTGCAATTTTCAAATCAACCAGTTTATTTAAACGCTAATCTTCATATCTCCAATGCAGCAAAAGGCCTGCAGCAGAAACCCTACGTGAGATTTTGCTGCAGGCCAATAAACCCCTAAAAGAACACCGGCCTATTCTGCGTAATACCCCTGGTAGGCGTCCCTTCCAGGTCGTTATCACCGTTCCGGAGGAAGGGGTCGACGCTTATAGCTCGGTCAGACCAGCTTTCGCCGGCAGTCGTCTTTATCCGATAGATCATCCACATGGTACCCGCATCGTCAACCACCCGGTTAGGGGATCCGGGACCGTAAAGATTTTGGGTCGGATCTTGCTGAAAGAGTGGGTTATTTCCGACAGCAGTACCTTCAGGCGCTTTAGTGAATGGCCCCGTAGGTGAAGACGACCACGCATATCCTATCGCGTACCTTGCCAGGGCACCGCCAGAACCGTTGTATAGCATATAATAACGTCTGCTCACAGGTGCATTCGAGGCATAGTACACCAATGGATGCTCAACATTAATATTTTCCCAACTCTGGTTAATGGTTAGTACCTGCTGATCGGTATTCGAAACCTTGTTTAAGCCGTTGGCCGTAAGTTCCACAACCCGAAGATCCGGGTCAGTACCCGAACCAACGTTCCGGGCATAATACATATATAGCTTGCCGGAAACGGGGTCCTTAAAAACCGATGGATCAATGCACGGAATGTATGTACCGTCGGTTTGTTGCTTTACCATCAGCGAAGAATTCACCACCGTGTATGGCCCCCCGGGAGAGGTGGACGTTGCCACGCCGATCGTCTTTTTAAGCTGACCATTATTCGCAGTAAAATACAGGTTGTAGGTACTGTTGTATTTATAGCTTCCGGATGACCAAAAGGTTCCCGTACTTGCGGTCATCAAAGCAGCGCTTTGCTTTGTCCAGTTGATCAGATCGGTAGAATGATAAGCATAGTATTTATTGTCATCTGGATGCACCAGCCAGAACTTACCATCAGCGGCACGGAATACCTGCGGATCTTTGGGATTACTTGCTACCGGGATTACAGTGTTTTGAAAAGTCAGGGCGCTGACGGTGTTTCCGGAAGCGGCATTTTTAGTACCCGAAACTTCCGTCGGAGACTGTGGTTCACTAGTTTCGTTTCGTTTACATGAGGATTGCAAAATCCCTAGGCAGGCCACAGCCAGCCACAATTTAGTTCTGTTCATTTTAACACGTTTTAAGTTAACACTAGTTAGAGTTTAGTTGAGATCGCTTTAGAATATTCTAAGTTAGTGCAATAGCTACGGACTCATTACCATATTGGTGGGGGATGCTGTAACTATTGTCGTAATTACTCACCGCCTCCTGCGCGTTCGATGTATGATGCGTTAGTAAAGATTAATTTCTATGAGAAATAAGGAGTTGTCTGGGCTTCCCTCCTTTCGTCGGGATAAACTTCTCGCCAAGGTGGGCGTAAAAACAATAAGCAATCCAGATGGATTGCTCATCTACAGCGATTAAAAATATTAAAAACTCGCATTCAACGCTAAATTAAGACCTGCACTTTGCGGAACGAAACGGCATACACCTCCTACGCAAACCAGTCCCCCACGTTGTCTGCCATAGCTAGTTTGAACTCGTATAGCATCTTTTTTAAATACGACTCCTGTATTGTAAAAATGAATTCGCTTCAATGGATCCGGATTGCCATAATTATATAAGTCTAAAGCAAAAAACGACCAGCGTTCTCCCACGTTAAATTCAAGCTGCGAAGCTGCCCAGTTTTTTAGTTCACCAGTTGCCCATTGATGTTGCAGTTCTAATTTTACAGAATTGTGCTTGCCTACTTTTAATACATTCTCTGTAATACCAGTATTTGCATCAACTTCACCTAAAGTTTCTGCTACATATTTTGCATTGTAATATTGATTGAGATAGGTAACAACCGATAACAGTTTCGGGCTCCATTTCTTCCTTATCTCGATGCTTGTTTCGCGGTAATATTTTTCACCAAACGCAAACAAGTCCGCTTTATATCTGCGGGTCGGGGCATCATACACGCCCTGGAGACCATGCCATTGCGCAAAATTCAGCGATATGTTAGTGCCATATTTTCCGCCAAGCTGGGTATCCTTTTTGAATTGGTAAATCACATCTAGTTGCCCACCAATTTCACCAGCTTTATTTCTTCCTGTTTCAAACCGTAAACCAGGTTGCGCCTGGTATATATATATATTGCCCAAACTATAATCATGCTGTTTGGTGAGTGAGGGAATATAATTTACAATACCTTCGTTATTTGCATTGCCTGCCAGATTTCTTTGGGAATAAAAGGCAAAATTCTCCAACCTTCTCATACTTAAATTAATACCTAAGCCCTTTTTAGAGTATCCAACATTAAAAAGATAAGCGTCGCCATCAAACTGCAAATCGGGTCTTACATTTCCAAATTCCACCAATGCGTCTGCAGATTTAAAGGCATATTCTGCTTCAGCGCTAAAGCCTCCGTTCTGAGCTTTCCCGCTAACAGAAGTTAACCAGGTAGAAGAAGGCAATATGTTACTATTCGATTCTTCTTGCCGATTTACATAATTTAAGCCTATAGCGTATTTAATTTTTTTTGCTTTTAGCAAATTTGCGACATCCAGTTCTGCATTTATGCCTAATACCTTGCTGTTGGTAAAATCAAACCCAAGTCCGTTGCGCTGCTTACCGTATAGTGCGGTTACCTGCAGGGGCGTAAATGGGGCATACTTCACTCTTACACCTGCTATAGAATTGGCAATTCCTAATTGCCTGTCCTCCCAAGATCGGAAAACCAGCCCACTACCGAACTGCTCATAGAAATGCCCGGCAGTTAAATCCAAACGAAGGCTGTCATTTTTATAATTTACATAGTATGTGCCAAGATTTACACCTTTGAAATTGGGTGAATAGTTTAATAAGGACTTGGGCTCGTACGACTCAACCTGTACGCCAGCAGTAAACTTTTCGAACCTATAATCTAAACGGAGATACGTATTAGACCGAAAACGATTCCCTGATTCTATTTGGTCGAGATTTATTTTCTTATCGTCAATATAGACCGATGAATTTGATTCAAAACCGCCACTTAATTGTGCCTGGGTACTTAAAGAACAGGTTGTAATTAATGCAATAAAAAATATTTTTTTTAGATGCATTTTTATTGATTATCCTTTATAACTTTTAATAAAGCCTCTTCATCCCCTATCACAAAACCCGAATGCTTGTAAATTATTTTACCCCCCTTTATAATCATTGTGTAAGGGACATTCATAACATTGAGTTTGCGTTTTAAATCCTGATTTTTATCTAATAAAACAGTGAAATCCCAATTTTTTCCATTTACCAAAGGTTTAACGCGGTTGATGGTTCGGCTGTCATCCTCAGATACAGCATAAAAATCAAATTGATACTTTTTTTTCCAGTCGTCTAAATTATCATTGACAGTAGAAAGCTCGTTAATGCAGGGAATGCACCAGGTTGCCCAGAAAGCTAACACCGTTACCTTTGCATCTGCCTTATTAAGTAAACCTGTGTTAAATGATTTACCCTGAAGATCATCTAGTTTAACGTCAGGTATTTGTTGCGCAGAAACCCCGGGGCTAGATAAAATAATAGACAAAAGAACCAATATATATATTTTCATACTTCTGTTTTAAAGGCTATTCTTGAGAGTTTTTTTCAAATCAAAATCTGAGAGAATAGCTTAAACTAACTATAGAATCTCCAGGTTTTTTGTGGTTCCGAGTTTTGCATGCTGTACATTTATTACTGTGCCTGCTTCGTTTGTTATAAAAGCAACCAGCCTTACGTTAGCAGGGTTAGAGATATTTGAAGGTAAAGCCATTGAATATGTTTTAGTTACAGCCGTGCCGTTACTGGCTATTGCATCACCGGACAAATTCGAGGCGATTGATCTGATAACGCCATTGTATTCAAAATTTGGAATACTGGCCTGGCCGGAATATAAGGTTGCTGAATAGTTTGCTTGTGTGTGAAGTAATTTATCCTCTACTATGTAAACAGTGAGTTTTGCATTGCCGGATAACGGTTGTCCGTATGAAACTGTTACAGTTGCATTTAACGTACTGCCGCTAACGGCAGAATTAATTGCAAGACCTAAAGGTGCGGTAGGCTTAATTTGATTAATTACCTGTGGTACATTTTCATACTGTGGCCCGATCCAACTAGTTGTGCGATTTATTTTACCCGAGGGCACACTGGTAATTCCAAGAAGGGCTGCAAGACTGTTTCCCTGTGAGGTAATAAAAGGGTCGCCATTAAATAAATGACCACTAACTACAATCGCCTTGTCGGTTTGCTTGTGTAACAAGTCAACACCATATAAAATTGCCGGACAATTGCCACACCAGGTTCCTGAAAAGTCTTCTACTAAAACTCTGCTTACAAAACTGGCTGCTAATGACGTATTAGCGGTTACATTTATTGAAATTACATTCGAATTTAAGCTACCTTTTGAAGCAAATACCGCAAAAGTGCCTGCCTGGGGAAACGTGTATGTGTTGCCAGTAATTACAGTACCATTTATATTCAATTTGCTCGCACCTGTTACAATTTCATTCTTAATCGACGATTTTACAGTGAACGTTATAGAGGTTCCTGCAATTACATTTGTTGCGTCAGATGTTACTGATATCGTCTCGGGCAGAGTTTCCGTAAAAACAGATTCTGCTTTTGTGCAGGAATGGAGTAGGAATGCGATTCCGAAAAGTGATATATAAGCCAGTAGTTTTTTCATGATTCTTATGAATTATTTTAATGTTAATGAAGCTTTCATGAGCTTCTCATATTTTCTCCATCATCTTGTGGCACTCAATTCCACATACATGCCCTTTATGACCGTGTGGCATCATGGTTATCTTGCCACTTTTGTCAATTGAATAACCATTCTTTAATTTCACTTTAGAACCATTCGGCTTTGTTATCGTACCGTTTGGAGAAACTTTGGATCCATCCGTGGAGGTGTATGTTTTGGTAAGAAGTGCACATTTAGAGTTGCTGCACAACATAGCCTTGTTGTTCATCATCATCACCCCATCTTTCATCTCCATCTTTTGTTTTTCTTTCATCTCCATTTTAGAAGGCGTTTGAGCAATTGATGAAATTGAGATACTCAAGATAATGGCCAGTGCTAAAATTAATTTCTTCATTTTTTCGTTTTAAATAGTTTATAAATATGATTTATACTAATTAGTCTCTCAATTCAATAGAACCTGACAAAATCTTTTACATTTTTTTATAGGATCTTAGAAATTATAGCCGATTCAAGCTCATCGGTATTTTCGATAATAGCAAGGCCATTAAATTTTCTTTGAAGAAGTTCATCAATTATCCGGCTCTGCTTCATATAATTTTTGCAACCAGAGCACACAGTGGCATGCAGGTGCAGTTGGATAGATTTTACCATACTTAAGGGAATATGTTGCTTCATTTCCGTAAGCTCTGTTGCCTTTACGCAAGACAATAGCATTCTATTCATAACATTCATAGAAAAGATTTACCCATGTAAAATTTGGAGATTTTTATTTAATTTAACAACATTAGCAGAAGCATCAATACACAAATCCAACAAATTGCCTAACAATTAGCGCGTTACTATATTACTCTTCATAATATTTGATATTCTTTGATGAATAGTCGCACGATATGGCAATTCCTGACAAGCTATTGTTTAAACCATTTAATTTCCAGACAATTTCTTAATTGAAGTTTTGCCCTGTGGACGATCTGCCAAAAGTTAGTACTTGTGATTTCCAGTTCAGAGCAGATGGCTTTGCTGTCTTGTTCTTCCAGGTATTTAAATTGCAATGCCGATGACCATTTTTCAGGTAATTGTTCAAAACATTTCTTCAATGCCTCTGAAAATTCCGGATCATCCAATAGTTCTTTTTCGTTTGTCCACTCTATCGGATTGTACTCCGGTTTCCAGTGATGACCATCATCAAAGAACTGTTCAATAATATTGGATGATAATTCTATACTGGTTCTGTATTTTGAACGGTAATAATCTGCGATCTTATGTTTGAGTATTGAAAACAACCACGTTTTTACATTGCTTTCGCCCTTGTAGTTTTTTTGGGATTGGTAAGCTGAAAGAAATGTATCCTGTACCAAATCTTCTGCGATTTCCTTTTGTGGAACCTTAGTAATGGCGTAATTAAGTAAATTTTTTGTATATAATTTAACCCAGGAGATGATATCATTCTTATTAACAATCATTTGGTATTAAGATTTAATGTACCTCGAAAATATTGGTTTAGCTTAACTGAAAATAAATACTGTAATCCAAAGATGCTAATTGAATTCAGCTATTTGGAAATTTAATTGATAACAGACGCTGGCACAGGTTGATATTTCATTCCAAAAGTGAGAATCTATAAGCCCGTTGTGCGCCCAACTGCAGTTCCCTCCTCGGGATAAACTTCTCGCCCAGGTGGGCTTAAAAACAAAAAGCAACTCGTTTGGAGTTGCTTTCGTGCGCCCACCTGCAGTTCCCTCCTGCGTCGGGATAAACTTCTCGCCCAGTTGGGCTTAAAAACAAAAAGCAACTCGTTTGGAGTTGCTTTCGTGCGCCCACCTGGGCTCGAACCTATTTCTATATTAACTTGACCGTCAATAACTTGCAAAGAATACCAGATAACGGGTATCTGGTTAGGTACTGTACCTAAATGACTGTTTAAATATACTAATTATATCGAAGTTGGTGAAAATAAGTCCATTCTACGATGCCTAATTACAAACATCTTGGGATTATTTAACACCGACTTTGTGGAATGTTTGTTTCGGCTTGCTCCAAGCCGGAGAAATCTTGCATATATTTCAGACACTACGTTTGTAGCTCATCGTCTAATGTCTCGAAGACGGTTGTCGGCGGATAATGCGGCGATGACCAGATCACTTGCATCAACTAGCCAAAGTAACGATTACGGGAACTTGTCGGAAAATTTCGCCATTTAGTTGACAACCACCCTTGGCATGCTCCGGGTGTGCTGCATTAATGGTAGGATCGTTTAAATCTTCATTAAACTTTGGCTTCCCCCATTGCTTGAAGAAAAATGGAATGCTGGCAATTTCACAAGCGTGTTTTATGGTCTCGATCCAAGCTTTTTTGATTGGCCTAGCCTTATGACCAGATTCACCTCCCACGATCACCCAGTCGATGCTATTTAAATTTAACTGCTGGATCGGGCCGATCAACGGTTCAATTGATAAGAATTTAGTATGAGCGTTCGTTAAGGCTAGTTGATTAATTCGAAAAGTATAATCCTCGTTTTCGACAGATACTCCCATCCAGATGTTTGCTGTCCAGTGTAGGTGTTCCGACAGTTCTAACAACCGTTCAGACCGTTTAGTTAATACTTGATAGGTATGTTGGGGGGTGTTATTCATAACAGAAAACACCGCTTTAATAAAATCGGTCGGAACGTCTGGATGAAACAGATCACTCATTGAGTTCACAAAAACTAATTTTGATTTACGCCAAGTGAATGGTATTGTAAGGGAATCTGAATGAGTTCTAATATTGAAACCGTCTGCATATTTTGGCACCCCCATGGCCTTTAATCGTCTAGACATTGTCTCAGCATAACAATGCTTGCAGCCCGGACTGACCTTAGTACAGCCCGTAACAGGGTTCCAAGTCAATTCGGTCCATTCTATATTTGACTGCGCCATAAGCTAAAGCTAATAAAATTAGCATTTTAATATTAAAGTTCGAAATTAACGTTTCTTTAAGACTTCGTATGTTAGTAGCCTTGGGTTTTTATAAGCGTTATCATAGTTAGCCAGTGGGGAGGTCGATTCGTATCTTAACTCACCATCCTTTTTCATCTTTTTAACAGCATCCGAAGCGTGATTAGCGATGTGCCCTTCGCCAAGTGTAAAGTCATATAACATTTTATTATTAGTAATTTCACCTTTAAGAATCTTTTCTCGCACCTGTTCCTGAAACACCCCTATACGCTTTTTTTGTGGTGCACCGAACAGTGGGAGCTGGTTTTTTGAAATATCGTCATCAATATCGAAATTTGCCTGCCCGTTCATAGCATTCTTTTCCCAGGCTACGCCCAAGAACTTGTCAACTGCACGCGGATGTTTTGCGCCAAAAATGATTCCATGGATGTTTTGCCCTCGCCTTAATGAAAAAGGGTACAATCTCAATTTAGTACCGATAGGTAGTTTCGCTCGTATCTGTTCAATAACGTTTCTATGGATAAATTTATACGGATCTTTTTTTGCCGCTTCCATATCGATATCCAAATGCATCACAAATTCTTTTTGCTTTCCAAATCTCCAGAAATAGGAAGAAGAAATAAAGTATAGGAAGTCAGTTTGCGTAGTCTTTTCCAATTCCAAGAAATATTTTTCTGATGTGAACTTAATGCCGTTCTGGTCCATAAACACCAGTGATGGAACTTTTTTTATCTCCGGCAAAAGCTTTGAGAATAGCTGCTCAAAGTCCTCATTATAATATTTGATCTGGACTTTATGTTTCAACCGCGGATGTTCTTCCAAATACGTATCGCAAGACGCTTTCAGTAGGTCAAATTTTGCTTGTACCTTCTTGACCGGTTCGAACTCATTGAGAAAGAGCGTAACGTGAACCGATTTTTGGAACATATTTCCAATCTGTTCTTCAATCTTCTTCAATAGCCGAATCGGGCTCCCCGCAACTCCAGCCTTATCATAGCCAGTGCCGGCAAAAAAGTCAAAGATAAAGATTTCGGGTATGCCCTGCATAATGAAGGTAGGCAACCATTCCTGAGTATAATTTTCAAAAATCTCAAGTTTGGTGATCGTTTCTTCGTCGAACGGTTTACTATGCAAGTCTTTTGAAGCCATATGCAGCTATGATAGCTTAACGTAATCTTTAGTTGAAAACATTGAATATTTTCGATAGCCGTAATTGATCCGTTTCGTCCATCTTATATTAATAGGTGGATGGTTCAAAAAGTATCCGCGTTAAAGATAAATGGTCTCTCATACACGCGAATCCTGTTTCAGTTTGTTTACTAGCACTTTTTTAACGTCACACTAGACGGGTCATAATAGTAATCTCCAACAGTACCCTCCTTTATTTTTTCCACCATTTCATCAATGATGAAAATCGGAACCAAAAACCATTCTTGTGCTTTTACGGCCTTTCCAAAACGATCTTTCATTTCAATGTCCAATTTTGCTGTCCCGAAAAATCTATGAATAATCTTCTCAAGTTTTGCTCGGTTAATATTAGCTAATTTATATGTAGCAATTATTTCTACATTAGCCATAAGAAAAGTAGGATCATGTTTTGCGATCGCAAAGCGCTTTTTAATATCTCCACCCGTCACACCAATTTTGTGAACCACGTTTCTGTTTTCTTTAACGAGTGGATGATCAGAAAGACTTCGGAGAACATATACTGTACCACTGTCAAGGTCATCTTCACTATTTTCACCTGAAAAGAGCGGCCCAGAATTTGGGTCAGTAATAAATCTACTCGTTTCATCCTTATACATCGCGCGGATCAACGACCTCAACAAAATATTACTTTCCGTGCCGTTGGCATAGACCACCCGTAAACGGGCATCATCTTCACCATTTGGGGCTTTGAACGTTTCTCCAATTTCCGCTATGTATGAAATCAGGCCACCTATAATAATGAATTGCCCTTCTTTGAGTGTTGTTTTAGTAAAACCAGCATCTTTTTTGAAGTGAACTGTGTTTCGATACCCTATTTCTAAATCTTTTGTTACTGCGTCAAATAACGGTTTAAATTGCCCAAAATCTTCACAGCGCGTTCTATTGGCTATTTCTTCCGCTGCCTTTTTTTCTGCGCGAGGTATTACGTGTTTAAGGTTCCTAATGGAGTTCTCATCAGTTTGATCCAAACCAAGGTGAGCCAGCAATTCATCATCTCCCATATCCTCAGAAATGTTCGTAGCTGGTTTAAAGTCGCCATCCAAAAGAAGTTGATGATCCAGATTTTTTAGCAGGCTTCTACACTCTTCGTGTTTGCGAATTTCATCAAGCCTTACAGCATATAGTCTCTCAAATATATCCTTATCTTCACCATGTTCGGGCAAGCGCCCTGTCTTTTCGACAAATTTTTGAATTTCTTCAAAACCTGCAATTATCCGCTCGTCTATCGCGGCATGACCAGATGGTTTTTTAGCCTCAATTTCGATGCCGAGGTCTGACAAAAGCGCATCATCTTCCTCGGTAATTTTTTTCTTCTCAGCCATTTCTTTCCTCCGCTTTTTTACGGGCAAGCACTGCGACACCTTGAGCCATACGTTGCTCCCAGGGGTCAACAGATTTGATGTCGGGTAATCTGCCTCGTTCTAGCTTGAATTTTAACGCCCGCTTAGCTAATTCGCGCGCTTCCTCTAATGTCAGATTCGGTTTTTTTGCAGAAATAACTTCTGCCATCGCTTTTAGACTTTGCTCTGTCATCGCCTTGGCTAAAATAGAGTAAGCTTCACTAAATGGATTGATGCTATCAATCCAGTCTACATCGAGATCCCGTACGTCCATAGCGAATTTACGCACTCCATCAATTAGGGATGTGTTGGCCCGGCTGTTTAATTCACCATCATTATTAAGTTTTTCCTTCGCCTTTTGTGTAAGGTTTAATGCGGCTATAGCATGTTGTCGTACAGCTTCAATATCGTCAATATCTAATTCCGGATATCTTTCTTTAATTATTTTCCCCAGTCGAATTTGAGTGAGCTCTTGTGGGACAATTTCTTTGTCGAATAGGCCTCGTTCTATGGTTTGTTTGTCTTGTACGAAAGCAGCGATAACCTCGTTCAAATCTTCTCGGCAAATACGTTGCGCATCCTGGCTTTTCGGTATGCATAACCCTTTGATCTCAATTTGATATTGCCCGAATTCTTCATTGAACCCAACATTTTCTTTGTCTGGATTGTACCCACCTTCACCATAGTCATATCCGTCGACGGGGCCATTCTCTGGTTTCTTAGGTGTGAAATTGAATCTTGGTGCCAGTACTTGTTCCATCAATAAACTTGCAGAAATTGCCTTAAGCGTATCATTGACGGCATCAGTAACAGCCCCTTCCAAAGCATCTGGTTCAGCGATTAAATTTGTGAAGCGCGTATGGGTTTTGTTTGGAGCATCACGAGTTGCGCGGCCAATGATTTGGACTATTTCTGTTAGGCTCGATCGATAGCCCACTGTTAACGCATGTTCGCACCAAATCCAATCAAACCCTTCTTTAGCCATCCCAAGCGCAATTATTATGTCAACATAGTCGCGGTTCTGTTTTGCTTCCACGCTTCTAAGTGCAGATTGTACTTTTGCTCGCTTCGAATCATCATCAACCAGATCAGCAATCCGTAAAGTTTTACCATCCAACGTTTTGACGAGATGAAAGCCAGTTATGGGATCAATGCCCTGCCAAACTCCTAGTTCGTCAATAATATGCTCAACCTCTTTGTTCTTACCAAACTTGGTACTTTCACGAGAATTGACGTTAGGGATATGAATAATGGTTTTTTCGTGAGGATTAAGAATATTTAAAATCTCATCAGCATAAGCGCCGCTATAAAAGTAATAACCAATATTTAACGTTTTCAGATATTCATAGCCGTTTAGCTGTTCATAATAAGTATAAGTAACGGTGTCAAATTTGGCCTCATCTTCCGGCATTAGAACAGGGTTTGCGTCTCCACGAAAATAGGAACCCGTCATAGCAACAATGTGCACTTTGTCCCGTGAAACGAGGTGCTTTAGTTGTGAGCCCAATACATTGCCTTCATCAGCACTAACATGATGAAATTCATCAACAGCTATCAGTCGTTCGTCAAAAGCTTCAATACCCAAACGCTCTATAGCAAAACGGAAAGTTGCGTGGGTACAAACCAGCACGTTATCCGCACTTTTTAGAAAAGCCTTAACTGAATTGACCTTGCTGCCGTCCTCACCAGGCGCATTACAAAGATTCCATTTGGGTTCTACGTGCCAGTCATAATGATAGCCGAACTTAGTAAGTGCCTCATCAGCAAAGCTTGAGCCGATAGATTTTTCCGGCACAGCGATAATTGCCTGCTTGACACCTTGATTATGGAGTTTATCAAGCGCGATAAACATTAAAGCACGGCTTTTGCCGGAAGCCGGAGGAGATTTTATCAGTAAATACTGTTCTCCGCGCTTTTCATAGGCTCTTTCTTGCATCTGGCGCATACCAAGTTCGTTCGATTTGGTCGAACCTCTGGTGCCCTTATAGTTGACGGTAACGGATGGTATGGCTTTTTTTTCGGTCATAATGCTTTTCTTTGAGCAGTCATTTGAGTATAAAGTTCAAAAAGCTTCTCGAGGCGTTCTGTATCATTTTTAAACCGACGGCCAATGTAGATGCGCTCTAAAACTTCATCATTTCGATCATGAGCTTGCCATAAATCTTCAGGTATTTCTTCCGGATTATACAAATCGGCAATTGTTGCTGGAAAATGGCGTTCTCGCGCGATCAGAATTTCTTCTGCACATATTTTTAAATCTTCTTTATTCTTTGCCGTCAAAGTCGGTATAGGGAATGTGTTCCAACCAAGGGTATTCGAGTATCTAATTCGAGTCTCCAGTTGTCCACATACCGCTTTAATCCATACTAAATGGATGCGCGATGATATTAGCGACATATTCCATAAAGGAGCGTCGTAAAAAGCAAAAGCACTATCAGCAATGATTGATCCCGGTTCTACAAGACCAAAGGGCAGATAACTTCGATTTTCAGAACTATGTCTTGGAACAACAATTGTGTAAAGGCTTTCGCGGTGGCGAATTTCACCGAATTTATGGGGGTCATTCGCACTTTCTACGGTTTGCTTTTTGCTACTTTCTAACCGCATTGATCTGACTTTTTCAAGGCGATCTTTAATGAAGTGCGACTGTTCTGCGATACTCTTATTGTTATCGGTTATCCAAAGACAAAACCTTGATTTTCCATTGATCAACTCTTCCGAACCAATATACGGGCGAACAAACAATGCATGTGCATTAGGGCTTTCTAACTTCAATTGATTGCTTTCCGCGATATCCAATAAAAGACCACCTCCATCTACAGCGCTATCGCCCCGATCCATAGGAGATACTTCAGTTAATGGGTTGGCTGATTTTGAGAGTTCAATGTTTTTTCCCGGCGATAAATATGTATTAATATTATCAGTCTTCTTCTCTATAGTCTCACCATCCTCGCCGATAGTAAATAGGCGGCGAATTTTAGGGACCTGATTGGATATACCAACAATCACGACAGTAACACCGGCATTATTAGTGGCAAGATTCGCCCATTTAAAAGATGTATGCGCAAACGTGATTTGATGTCCTGTGTTATAAATCAATGGCCACAACGTTGGTACTTGTTGTCCTTGACAGATTGAGTTGGTTGATACAAATGCGGAAGCCGATTTTGTTTTCATCCCATAATCAGCTGCTTTCATAAACCAGCCGGCGACGTAATCAAGCGACTTCCAGGTGGTAGTCCGGTAGGCAAAGATGGCCTTTAGATCGGATTTACGACTTTCTTCCTCCTTCTTTATACGGTCCTTAGTCGCCTGACTTGCTCCCCTTGGAATTTTTATTGTCGCACCCAAATACGGAGGATTGCCGCAGATATATGTTTCACCTCCTTCGTTTTCGAATACAACTTCTGCTTGATCAAAAGAAGTGCTAAACAAATCATCTCCAAATATCTTAACATTTTTGCCTACCGGAGGGCAAATAGATAGCCAATTAACTCTCAATGCATTCCCGCTGGTAATCCAGTTTTCAGCGTTTAGTGGCAAGAATTCTGCCAACGCCAGTTTTTGGCCGCGATAGAGCACATCGCACTGATATTCAGCAATAATAAGTGCTAGCCTCGCAATTTCAGCTGAAAAATCCCGCAGCTCTATTCCTCTGAAATTGGTTAAAGGTATTTCGGTTGGCCGATCACTTTCACTTCGTCGTTTGTTAATTTCAAATTCGATTTCACGAAGTTGCTTATACGCAATTACCAAAAAATTTCCAGACCCACAAGCAGGATCAAACACACGGATGCGTGATATTCGTTTGCGTAAATTAAGAAGTTTTCTGGCATTATCATCCGCTTCTTCCAATTGTGACCTAAGCTCATCGAGGAATAAAGGATTTAATACTTTTAAAATATTGGGAACTGATGTATAATGCATTCCTAGTTCGCCGCGTTCATCTTCGTCGGCGACAGCCTGAATCATCGAGCCAAAAATATCAGGGTTGATCATCTTCCAGTCAAGGTTGCCGACATGAAGCAAATAGGATCTGGCTATCTTTGTAAATTTCGGTGTTTCAGTTGATCCAGAAAATAATTGGCCATTTACATAAGGAAATTTAACAGCCCAACTTTTCACCTTCTTGTCTGCGCGTTCTTCCTGCTTAGTGTCCATCACCCGAAAAATTTCACTAATAACCTCATGGGTATTTGATCCATCACCGGCACTCGTTTGCTGCACAATTTGCGTAAAACGACAATCATTTCTGAATATGTCTGTATCTTCAGCAAAGAAGCAAAATATTAAACGCGCCAAAAAATGGTTCATATCGTGACGGCGCTCTGCCGTTGCCCATTCTGGGTTCGAACGAAGTAATTCGATATAGAGTTTGTTCAGGCGGCTGGTGGCTTTTATATCGAAAGCATTTTCACGAATTTGCTTAACCGTGCTAATACCTGCTAATGGTAAGAAGAATCCGAAGTGATTATGAAAGTCCAGATAATTACATGCTACTGTTTCACCACTGTTTACATCTTCAGCCTGAAAATCATTTCCATCAGTAGCTAAAATAAACTTAACTTTATTTTTGCTTGTTGCAGGGCTGTCTTTCAGCTGTTTAAGTTTTTCCGAAATGTTTCCATCATTACATACAGCGATATGTATATTACTCTGTTGCAGAACCCCACCTTCAATATCTGATTTATTGTTATTTCCGGTTTTTAGGCGTTTAATCGTTGTTTCTTTATTGCCAAAAGCCTCAAGGAACGAATATGGAAATTCAGCCGGAACAAAAGGCTGTTCTGCTAACAATGAAATAGCTTCTTCAATTTCAACTGCATTCATTTCTTACTTCATATTTACTGAACACCAACAGCCGCTACAAGTATTAGGACGTTCAAAAACGTGAATGTTATCCTGAAACTATCGAAAGCGGTCTTATGCATTTTGTGCGTTTTTCTAACAAGGTTAGCAATTTTTCTGGAATCTAATATCATTGGTAATACGTTTGCCGATCACGACGGAATGATAATGACTACCTATGCACATTAGCCACTTAAAAGGTTATGAAGTTCTAGTAAAGTGCATTATAACGGGAGTGTAAAACGCATCACTTTCTCATGAACTCGAAGGGTGAGTAATTGCTTTACATCAATCCTTCATCAACAAAGGACAAATAACCTTCACTTGTCAGTATGATGTGTTCTAAAACAGCAATATCTAAAAATGCACCAGCTGCCGCGAATTTTTGCGTTAAAGCAATGTCTGACTGACTAGGCTTTAAGTTGCCGGATGGATGATTATGAGCTAATATGATTGAAACGGCGGCGGCTTTGAGTGCGGCTCCAAAAATCACCTTCGGATCTGCTACGGTACCAGAAACCCCGCCCGTAGAAATCTCTACTATACCCAAAACTCGGTTTGCCCGGTTGAGCAACATTACCTTGAACTGCTCGATAAATTCGATTTTATTTTCGTCCCAATTACCTCTTAGCAATTCATATACATCCTTCGAGCAATCTATTTTCGGACGTTGTGAAGGTTTAATTACAGGGTTGTAAATGATCTGTATTTCTGAAACCTGGTTCAATGAATACTTTTCTTGCGTTTCCATAATGTTCTTGATTAAAGTGAAAGAATGAATTATGGTGCGTGCCAGGCTGCGGGCGATCAAGCCCAAAAAGCAAAGGAATAAATGGCCTGTGGACTGGCATAGCGCGTTTATGCCGGAAGTTTTTGGGCGCCCAGATGCCCGTCGGCCTAACTTTGTGCCGGAATTGATGATTAATAGAAGTGATCGCCTGGTTAAATCTCGCAGTCTTTAAAAATGACCAGCGCCCGTGCCCAAAGGGCCGGGCGCTTCCCGCAAGGTTCCCCACAGATGAAACACCTGAGGGGAAATTAGCAATCCGTAAAAATTAGGAATAAAAAGCTATCGGCTTAACTCCGGCATTTCGTGAAAAAAGGCTACCTGTGCCGATCCGCTCAAATTCTGCACATAGTCGGAATGCATTTTGCGACTTCCAAAGTCCTCTGCCAAAAAGAATAGATTTGGTTTTTGCTTCCTCGTCTTTAAAACCTTTGACGTTCTGAAAATATCCTGTGACCGCATTGTACGCACCAAAAAGAGTTCCTTTTGTCGTCTCAGTTTGTTGTGTCTCGTTGCTGAATGCGTATTCGCTAATATCTTGGCAAACATTTTTAAAGTAACTTGAATGCTCATCCTCGTTGCCGTTCAGAACGTTTTGCAACACTTCTTTTGTTGGTGCCATGGCTTGCTGAACCAATTTCAAAACGGCTTGATCGGTGATGCGAACTTTCGCCCAACGGTTAAAAATAGTATTCAATTCCTCTGAAAGTCCGTTTGAAATCCCCATAATTTTATGGGCTTCCTTAAGCTTGTCTTGTGCGCTTGCGGTGTGACGGATTTTAATAACATTGGTCATGTTACTTAAAGCTGCATTAAGTGTATTGTTGCAAACTATGCGGACGGGTGTAAACGCAGCCGTGATACTTCCAAACCCATCATGTGAGGTAGTCAAGAAAAGGTATTTTTCGATTAGATCGTCCGAACCTACCCGAATATACCCCGGCAATTTAGCGGTAATAAAAATCTTTTCGCCTTGCCCTAATGACCCTGCGGTTTCATATAATATTCCGTCTTGACCTCCCACAATAGCATCGAAAAAGGAAAATGCAGCCGTATTCTGTACTATTTCGTAATCGTTACCAACAACCCCTAATACCTGTTTTGTGTCTGTACGAATAGTTGCAAAATAATTTGGCACCTCCAGTTCGGGAATAATAACATCTGTATCAGGGTCGCCGTGGTGGTTTTCAGTATCATACGTAAATAGCGAGCGTTTTTCTACTGTATAATCAAGTCCGGCATATTTTATGGCATCTGCACTATTGGGATAGTCTGCTACGATTTGCCCTAATCCGTGCCATGCTTTTTCTTGGACAGAAAAGAAGCTATGCTTCCCTGTCTTTTCATTAAAATTTATGAGATGTGCCATAACATTAAAATTGATAGCTGTTTAAATAATCATTGAATTCTGCGGTAAACTGCTCCGGGTTTTCCTTCGCTAACCGTTCGGTGTAACCTTCCCAAAACAACTGGTCGGTTAATTGAATAAATAGATCGATCATGATAAAAGGAATTAAGTTGCCCCTGCACGATGCAGGGGCAACAGGTTAAGAATTTGGAAATACAATGTTTGCTTCAATATCCTGTAATTTCTCAATACAGGCTTCGTAGATAAATTGAGAAACCATACGAATCAATCCAGCGGTATTTGTAGTAAACTGCTTCCCTTTGTCGTCTGTGATGGTCAGTTTGCAACCCTGAAAATAATTGCTTTCTAACTCGTCGCTTCCTTCAATGAGGGAAATCTCGAAAGCTTCCAGTTGCCCGATGCGAGTCAGCAAGTTATCCCTCTGAATGCTGCGCCGGTGCAAGTCTTGAACAACCTTCAATGTAGATTCCAAGTTTAATACAGGTCTTACTGCTTTGCCTTCTTCGGAAGTAGTTGTTTCTGTTTTTAATTGTTCGGCTGGCTTTTCTGATTGGCTTGAGGCCATTCCAGCAGGTTTTTGCTCCGGTTGATTTGTAGCGTTGTTGGGCGTTTCACTCTTTTTTTCCTCCGGCTTACTGGTTGACTTAGGAGTTAGAACGGCTCCGTTCGCTTTTACTTCTGTTGCCTTTGCGCTGTCCTTTTTTGCCTCTGTGCCTGGCACATTTGGGCGGTTTTTGATTTCTGTTGCCATGTTAATGGTTCTTTAAGTGATTAAAAAATTAGTTTCTCAAAAGCTCATTTGGCAGAAACCACTTTTGGCTTTTGATAGAGGCAAAAAATTTGTGCGAGGGGTGGGACGGCAAGGCTTTGAAGCAAAAAAATACTACCCGAAGGCGTGGAGATTTTTTTGTTCAAACCCGAAGGGCATCGGCCTTGCCAACCGAAGAGGTATAACTTTGCCTCAGCAAAAGCCAAAAAAGACAGGGTTGGATACTGACGCTTCCAATCAGATAAAAACGATAGACGACCTAAAGAAAGGCGGCCCGTTCTCGGCCATACTAAGACACGAAAAGATTGGCTTCTGGATTTATCATGTTATTTGCCGATGATCGGACAAAATATCGAATAGCTTAAACCAGGAAGCAAATGGCATTTTTTCCTAATTTTTGTATATTTAATCTACCTAGGGACTAAAATTCTGTTTACCACATGCTAACAAAGCGGGCTACTTTTAAAAAAACAGTAATAGCTTTACTGGAGGAACATCTTCTTGCAAAAGAGCCATTGCCGATATCATGGCATTGCGTACATTGCGATGGGCACCATTCCGGCGATCTGTTAAGGAGGGTCAAATCTGTTACTGAAGACACGTCAACCGAGATTTTCTTGCTGGACGAAAACGCGAATCCCTTTGCCGTTATTGATATTTCTAAAAATAAGAAATTCAATTCCACGGCTGCTGAAGGCTTTCAGCAAAGCGGCGTTATTTATATACAGCTGAATCCGCTGAATGACAACGGAAGGGGTTTTAAAGACATGCTCGCCGGACCCAAATACGTTAATAGTTGCCTGAATCCCAAATGCAAAAAATGTAATGGGTTCCAGAAAGACAAAAGCCTGGTTATTATCGACGCAGATTGCTGGAAATGCAAAGCCCCAATGAAAGTAGGCATGCTGGATTGCGGCGGCTATCACCCGGGCCCAGAAGCCTTTACCGACGACGAACTGGCGCTTGCGCGCGAAGAGGGTGTGGATATTCGGGATAATTTCAGTCGAACCATTGGCGAATCATACCTGTCCAACACATGTCCACACTGCGATGCACTGACAGGTCAGCACTATTTATTTACCGACTATTTCGTTCCTGCCAACAACGGAGAGTATCCCTACGAAACATTTCACACGGGTTATTTTTGTGAACGATGCCATTGGGAACATTCTGATTGAAAGTCCGCTATGGTTTACAAAGCTGATTGTTTATTAAAAGTAAACGTTATGATTTTGTAAACAGGCATCTAACAGTCTTTTTAAAAAACGCTTCAAGCTACTGATGTTAGTCCTTAATAAAAATGACCGGAGATGTTGTCTTTCAACATTGAGTTAAACCCAGGTTTCACCATAAACGATTCGACTTGCTGGACAAGGAATAACAGATACTCCTTGTTACAACAAGCTACGTACCTACTGGCATTACCAAAAAGGAGGATATCCATTTTCAGATTAAACGCTGGCGGAAGCTGTCTGGGTTTATGTCGTGCGGTTGAAATAATGAATACTTTACCCGTTATCGGGAATATGAATTCTTCATTAAGACTTGAAAAGTCTTTAAATTCTTTTAAAATAACTGGATTATCGGTAACGACATGTGTGTGATTCGATCTATAATACAGCTTAAAGTCCACGCTGTTATTTCTTTTGTATGATTTACTAAATGAAACCATAGACAGCAGCGTCGGATACATCTTATGCCAGAGATCTTTATCCATCATCATCTTTTTCGTTTCAGACTGGCGCTTTCCCTTGTTGAAAATACCAAACCCCAGGTCTTCGAAAGAACGGGTTTTGATGATTCTTTTGCGGATTCCATCATTTGCTGGTGTTCGCCAGAACGTTGAGACGATGAAGAAACGTAATGCATACAGCCTGTCCACCGTCAGCATATCATCTTTGATTGTTGAATTGCGTTTGTCATAGACAGCACTGGCCGATCTACTGTCAAAATGAGCTAACATTTCCTCCGGCATATCGTATTTATGTATCTCCTTTGTAATCTGATCAACGACAATACCAGTATTTCGATGATTCTCAGCGAAAGAGTTTTCAGGAGTGGTTAGCCAAATCTTTTTTGTTTGTTTGTCCTAAACGTAGTACTGGTTATTTGAATCGGTAAATCCGGTTAAATAAAAGCGTGGGATATAATGGTGTTTTTTCGAAGCCGTCATCGTGCCACATTTTACTAATCACTAGTTAAGATCGTTTCAAACTCCTTAAGCAAAACCTCTATGTCTATACTAGGTCTCGTGTGAATATCTAAAGTTTTGTGCCAGAGTACATAATTCGGTGGGACTCTATAAAACGTGCGTTGATCATCCATGTGCCTCATGTCCTGAAGCATTTGGATGTTCGGATTTGTGCATCGCTTCTCAAACTCCCGGTGCATCTTCATATCATGAATAATACTAGGCAGACGATCTTCGGGAAGATCATATCCTTCAAGTATCCGTTCAGCGTAATAAATAATCTCCTGATCCGTGGCATCTTTTAGTGGGGCTTTGTCTCCAAGCTGCCTTCTCGCCATGTCAGAAAATATCCTGTCAACTGCCGATTCAAATGGCTGAAGATCATGTTGGTATTCGATTTCCGCTATAATCTGCAGCAAGTTTTTAGCGGGGCGAGGGCCGATATTTTTACCGGTCGCTCGCTGGCACAGGTTTAAGATTTCATAGGCTGTACAAAGCGCTTCATGCGCATTTTGATACATGCCTAACTCCAAAAATTGGTTATAAGCGATAAGACTGAAATTCTGATTATTTTCGTACCGATCGATCTGCTTTTGAATATCATTAACCGCAGGATTGTCCTCGTCTTTCACAATTTGCATTGTCGAGCTAAAAGTAAAAAAGTACTTAGCCAGATGATGAGCAGCGTAGGCCTTCAGTAAGCCAAGATCATTCGTGTTCGCGTAATGATAGGCCTTAAAAGCTGTTTCTACTGCTGCGCTTGTTAATTCGAGTGTCAGTTGTGCATAAAAGATCCGCTCCGCCATTGGAACAGGCATTTGTAAGCCCTCTTTAGTCTTAAACCGTGTATAGTAGTTTAAATATGTATTGATGGCAAACGTATGTTGGTTTTCAGAATGATATATCTTAAGTAAATGCTTTTTAGGTTCTGGTATTTGTACACTCTCGATTTTATGCAGTAAGCTACCGATTCTCTGTTTGATCAGATCGTTATGGATTAAGTCCCTGTTCTCAAGATTGGTAATCAGGTCAAAAAAAACAATGTTGATTTCTAATGTGAGCTGATTCTCTATGCTTTTTGCATAAGTTCCTAATTCTTTGAGCCTTTTTAGGAAATTTTTGTGATCAATATTGCCTTTGAGAAAATCAAGCTGAATTTCTGAAAAGCCGATAATACCGATTTGCTCCTCGGAGAGGTTGTTTTCGAGTCTTCTAGCTTTTCGCAGGTAGTAGTCTGCTTCGACGACATTTCCCATTTGAGTAAACAATATCGCAGAAAGAAATACAAGCTCTGGCGAATTATCGACAACGGCACGGCTCAGTACTCCAAGCATTTGGGACAGCGACTGGTATTCGTTTTCATTGAAAAGAAAACTGCCATATTTAACTAGGAAATCCGCCACTTGAAGCGGATCCTGAAAATTGATCTTTCCTGGTGATCTATGGGTAATAAGTTCCAGATGTGGAATGTTAAACTCGGAACCATGTTCTTTTATCATCAGATTGTGGTTTTCATGTCGAGTGGAAAACTTTCGATGAATATTCTGGAGCTGATCTTTGGTTAATTCAGTTGTAGGCACTAAAATATTGACACTTTCCTGATCTCGCCAATCCTCTCGGCTACTCATATCATCTAATCGGACGATAATATCTTCAACGTAATCGAAATAGCATTTCGCAGATGTTTCATCATAAATCAGGATAATACCGTACGCCGGCGAGCGCCTTGCTAAATAACCGAGCCGAGAAGTTTTAAACGGAAGAGTAATCAGATCGTTGCCTTCACCTCTCGTTTTAATCTTTTCAGTGCTTTTGATCTGAGCTGCAAATTTCTTGGATGATGCGCGATCATTTTCGAAAACCAATTCGATATCCAGATCAACGCCGTAGTCAGGATATTCTTCCCGTAGAATAAAACCGTTTTTCCGGGTAAACATGTTTCTTGCGGCGTTTACCGATTCCTCGCTTCTTTTTGAATTGTCGTCTACAATT
Organism: Daejeonella sp.; assembly: GCF_037719425.1. Classification (GTDB taxonomy): domain Bacteria; phylum Bacteroidota; class Bacteroidia; order Sphingobacteriales; family Sphingobacteriaceae; genus Daejeonella. The sequence continues at coordinate 35,836 of NZ_JBBJNI010000004.1, forward strand.
GGATCATCGTTAAACCCCATAATAGAATTAAAGATACGAACCGAAGATTAACTTAGTAATCGAAGTTATTAACAGCAGATTAAGAAAATTGAGTAATTCGTTATAACCAGCATTAATAGTATCTTTATTAAAAAGCTAAAGCATTGTTGCTTAGCGGCTTCCATAGGCCTAATCACTTTTCATGAAAATTTTCAAAATAGAGGTATGCAATTATCGGCTCCTAAAAGCTTTTTCGATGGATTTGGAAGACGAGCTTTCCTTAATAATCGGGAAGAATAACACCGGTAAAACCTCTGTATTGTGGGTTCTTGACAAATTTCTGAACGAAAAAAGCAAATTCAATTTTGACGACTTCAACGTCGAATACAAGTCGGCTGTGAAAAATCTCATCGAAGATGCCCATGATATCCCTTTTGAGGACTATGTCGAGAATGGGTTGGAGCTTAAACTGTTTATTCAATACGATGAAAGCGATAACCTTTCAAATATCAGTCGGGTAATGATGGATTTAGATCCGAATAATAATGTGATTACCCTTGGATTTCACTATTTGCTGGATTACGAAAATTATCTAAAAGCTCGCCGGGAGTATCGCGATTTCAACGCAAAGGAACAAGCAAAAAAAATCGAAAATACGTTGTATGATATTAAAGGAGTTTTTGATTTTTTGAAGAGATACCAAAAAGATTTTTTCAGGATAAAAAAGCGCTCATATCTGTTCGAGATCGCAAGCCAGATGATCGACCCGAATACTTTTCTTGATCTAGAAAGTGAAAATATCACCACGAAAGAGATTATTAATTTTAAGTATATAAGCGCAAAAAGAGATGTAACGAATAAAGAGCCTGATAGCACGCTATCAGGACAAACGTCACGGATATATCAGCGCACAGAAGCGAGTGACGAACAAAACGACGCGGTTGAGAAATTCAAAGATAAAATTACCGAAACCGACACTCAGTTAAGTGACGTTTATAAATCGCTATTCGAGGGAATCATTGAGAAGGTAAAGATATTTGGTGGAATCATTCGAAATGAATCTGAGATCGAAATTATCTCAACGTTACAACATAGGGAGCTTTTAGAGGGTAATACGACGGTAGTATATCGGCATAGCTCCGATCACCAGCTACCTGAGCATTATAATGGACTGGGGTACATGAACTTGATCAGTATGATCTTCGAGATCGAGATCCTTGTACAGGAATTCAAGCGTGATAAGGCATTAAAACCAGCGGACATAAACTTGCTTTTCATAGAAGAACCCGAAGCCCATACACATCCTCAGATGCAGTATGTCTTCATTAAAAATATTAAGGCATTGCTTCGCGAGGGCGTTAGGCGAGACGACGGTATTAACAGGCCATTACAGTATATTATCACTACCCACTCTTCACACATAGTGGCTGATAGCGATTTTAGTGATATAAAGTATTTAAAAAAACTTGAAAGCAGTGGAGTAATTTCGAAAAACCTTAAAGATCTGGAACAGGTCTATGCGGACGCTTCAAAGTATCAATTTCTTAAGCAGTATTTAACAGTAAGCAGAGCAGAAATATTTTTCGCGGAAAAAGCAATATTAATTGAAGGTGATACTGAAAGGATTTTGCTGCCGACATTAATGCGAAAGGTCGACATCGAAGAAAAAGCACGGCTCGCTGCTGTAAGGCAGGAAGATCAATTTTTGCCGTTGCTTTCTCAGAATATTTCCATAGTTGAGGTCGGAGCGTATTCCCAGATTTTTGAGCAGTTCATAGAGTTTCTCGGCATCAAGAGCTTGATAATTACAGATCTGGATGCAGTAGATGCTGACGGTGAAAAATGCCCAGTTGCTGATGGGACTGGTTTTTCCAACAGTGCTCTTTCATTCTTTTTCGGAGCTGTCGACCTGAACGACCTCCTCGGCTATACCATCACTCAAAGGACATTTGCAAAAACGGCCAACGCCTGGATTCTTCAAGACGATGGAAAACTATGTATTGTTTATCAGACGGCAGAAGATGATTACCGTGCAAGAAGCTTCGAGGATGCATTCATCCATTTGAACAGGCAATTTATTGCTGACGCCAAAGACAGTTTCCAGGGCCTTAAAAAAACGGCATATTTTGACGATGCATCTAAAAATGCATATGTGCTGGCAAACGAATGCATTAAAAAGAAAACCCATTTTGCCCTTGATATTCTGTATCATAGCGACGCAGCTTTAAGTAATTGGAAGATACCATCATACATTAAAGAAGGACTACTATGGCTCAAGACAGACTAATATTGGAGCCGGAAGTCCAGAGCATTCTTCAATGTATTGACAACGGACAGAACTTTTTACTTAGCGGCGGCGCTGGAAGCGGAAAGACCTACTCCCTGGTTCAAGTCATCCGCCAAGTGATTGAAGAGTTTCCACACGCCAGAGTGGCTTGTATGACTTACACAAATGCCGCGGTAAAGGAAATTGAAGAACGGGTTGACCATAGCAATCTGAACGTTTCGACTATTCACGATTTTTTATGGGATACGATCAAACACTTTCAAAAAGAGCTTAAAGTTGCTGTAGTGGATTTGGCTAACGATGAGGAAGTCACAGGAATCAAGATTGAAGGAGTAACTCCGGTACCGGCGAATTTCTTCGATGTCCTGGAGGACGGGATTCAGTATAAAGAATATGTCAAGATCCGCGACGGTATCATTTCACACGATGAGTTGCTGCTCGTAGCAAATCGCTTATTCGCATCCTATCCCAAATTAAGCAGTATTGTCAAAGACAGGTATAAATTTATCTTTATCGACGAGTATCAGGACACAAGCACCCAAGTTGTAGATATTTTTCTTACACAGTTCCAGCAGAGTCTCAGGCCAAATATAATCGGCTTTTTTGGCGATGCAATGCAGTCAATCTATGATGATACCATAGGTAATCTGAATGCTTATATTGGAAATGAGCCGGGTCAAGTCAGAGAAATACAAAAGGCGCAGAACCGTAGAAATCCTCTTCAGATAATCGGTCTTGCAAATACAATACGCACCGACGGATTAATGCAAACTCCATCATCTGATCCCACCGCGCCAAATATGGCAAATGGAGTTGTCAAGAACGGCAGAATTCTTTTTTTGCATTCCCAAAATGGGAACATAGATGCAGTAAAGTCTTACTTATCGGAGAATTATCAATGGGATTTTTTGGATGCAAAAGAGACGAAGGAATTGAATTTAACCCATAATTTAATCGCAGATAAAGCGGGTTTCAGAACGCTCATGGATATCTACGATAAAGATCAGGTCCTTAAATATCGAGACAGAATTAAGAAGTACGTTAAAGACAACGATATTACCGAAGATTTCACGGGACAAACTTTCGGCAACGTAATCGACTTTTTAAAAAATGGAAAGTCCGGGGCAGCTTTACGTGCCGTAGAGCCGACCAACGGCATGAACGTGTTTATTGCTGACCATCCCGATTTGCTTGTAAAGGCAAGAACGATGGAATACGATGTTTTTTCGAAAATGTATGTGGACAAGGATCAACTCGTGGATGACAAAAAGAAGGACATCGACGATGAAGGAAAAAAAGGAACCAAACGAGACAATCTTGTAAAACATCTGTTCAAAATTCAAACTAACATATCTCTCTATCAGACCAAACAATATAACGAATTTCTTAGGATAACAGATTACCGGGATAAGATAGTGTCAATTGCCCAAAAGCGGATATTAAAGGAGAACATTGAAATTTTGGTCGATGTTAGCGAAAAAACCATCGAAGAAATAATTGCCGAGGCAGATGCAATGGGCATCGCCATCATTGATGACCGGGTTAGCCAATTTACTGAGAGGCAGAGCTACTTATACGACCGTGTAAAGTCAGTTCCTTTCAGGGAATTTCAGAAGCTTTTCGATTATCTCGAAGGCAAAACACCGTTTTCAACACAACATAAGACCAAAGGAACTGAATTCGACAATGTATTGGTAATATTGGATAATGGCAGCTGGAATAAATACAATTTTGAAAATCTGTTTCTTGCTGGCGGTACTCCTTCAGTATTGGATAGAACGCAGAAGATATTTTACGTTTGTTGTACTCGGGCAAAGGAAAATCTCACTGTTTATTATTGCAATCCTCCTGCAACAGTCATCGCTCAGGCTTCAGTATGGTTTGGAGCTGATAATGTTGTCGAAATACCCAATTAGCGTTTTACGGGTATAACACTATCTCATACCCGTATCGAATATATCTTTTTGCTTCTGCGTTGCGATAGCATCACTACACCAATAAGACAAGATAGTCAATTGATTGCCGTATTTATTAATGCAAAAAGCCCGCTTCCGCGGGCTCCTCAATCCTAAACTTTCACACCTTTCTTCCGGCTTCGCTTATTCTGCACCAACGGATCTTCTTTCTGGTCGGCCTTCTGTTTTCTATCCTGCGACGCCTTGGGGTCCTGAACTTGCGAAACGCTCTCCGACTTCTCAGCCTCCTTAATCGTATCCCGCTTCACCGGGTTCATTTTGTGATCGTACACATTCACATTCTTATATTGCGGCGAGGCTTCAATATAGTACCGCGCCTCTTTGCCGCCGTCACGAACCACAGTCACCGACTGTACATTACCACGCTCTAGCGAGCGCATTAAATCGGCTTTCTGCTTTGGATCAGCAAGTTCCTTAATCGCAAAGCCCTCCAGTGATTTTTGCAGATCATATCCGTATTTCTCGCCAAATTGCTTGATCTTGTAATTACCGGAATCAGCTTTCACATCGAAATCAAGCTTCAACCAGGCTTTGTATTTCACGTTTTCCTGGTTTTTTAGCTCTTTGTGAACGGCGCGGCCTTCCAACAGGTTAAACGCTTCTTTAGCGGTAACTGAAGATCCGTTATTCACATAAAAGGTTTGGGATTTGTCAAGCGACGCATCGCTATGCTTTAAAGAGGCATCATAGCGGTTAATGAAGTACATATCCGTCGTGTCGGATTTCCGCAGGTGAAGCGTGTAATCGATCCTGTTATTGAAATGAGGAATCTCGGTCTGAAGTTGAAAATCCTTTAGTCCCTTTTCAATGTTGGAAGCCAGATCCCTGTTTAGTGTCTCGCCGAAGCCAAAATTCTTTAGCTGCGACTGTAAAAATTCAACATTTTGTGTGTTCATAGCAGTATAATTTAATTGATTTATAATTGCCGGAACGACCTCGTGTCATCCGGTCATAGTCGGTTGTATTATCCTGGATTGTTATTTAACAGTTCTAGCGTTTTCAATGTCGGAACGTGACACCTTCAGGTAAACATGACGTGCGCCGTTCTTCTCGTAAACTTCAATGAAAAGGGCTTTGTCGTCCGGAACAGTAAACTTGGTCAAACGGAAGACCTTGATTTTACGGTCCATCGGTGCAACGGCAACTAATTCCTTTCCAAATACTGGTTCAGGATAAACCTCCTGCTCCTGTGTCACAGTACGCTTTGCGGCCTTAAGATCACGAATGTAAAAGCGAATGAAATCAATGTCGTAAGGAATAGGCGACCGGTTACTTAATCGGAACTTGAAGTAAAAGCTGCCTTGATGAATAAGCACCTTATTTAGGTCAGCACTGATGTTTCCTTCTTTGTCCTTAACTAAACGGGAAAATTTAAATCCTGCGATTGTTTTAGCTAAATCTTTAGAATTAATTAAGCTTTGTTTATTGGAACTATTAAATGCGCTTGTATAGCGCGATTCCTGAGCAACTGCACTCCCTGCCGAAAGCAGAGCGAGCAACATGATTAAATGATACGTTTTCATATTTTGCTGATTAGTTGTTTCGTTGGTTATTGTCGCGAAGCAGAAGTTTGTAGCCTGCTTTTATTTTGACGCGGACTTGTTTAGCTTTTTTGCCGAACAGCCCTTTTGCGGCCTGAATACCGGCACCGGCCACCTGTGCTGATACAGAAGGATCCATCGATAAAATTTGCAAGCTTTGAATCGCCTCTTCAGTTCCGCTTTTGATGGCATCGCGAGTAATTGCACCAGGAATGTATAATCCTTCAAGGCCGTCTAAATCATAAGCAGATAATGCTACGGGTAAAATGGCGTTCCGATAACGAAGTGTAGTGATTTCTATCTTCAGTCTCTCGCCCTCGACGGCGGCGATGCCATACACAAATTCATTTTTAGGAATTAGCCGGCCCGCAACATAAATACTATCTGAAAGCCTTAATTTGATGACCGAGCCCGAAACGATGTCTTGATCTTGGTGTATTACAGCGTCCACTGCGTTGCCCAGAACATTTTCTATCGTAGTTACACTATCGCTGCTTTTGTCGATGTCCTGTACGGCGAAAACCTGTCCCTTATTCTTTGTGGACTTTGACTTCAAGCGTTCTTTAGCCAGACCGGGATTCTGAATATGCATGATTTTTTCCAGGATGGTATTTAATTGCTGCATTTCCGGATCATCACCGCCACCACCTTGAATAGACTGCATCAGGCTCTCCAATCGGTTTACATCGCCCGAAATCGAAGAACGCTTTGGAACCTCGCGTTGCGGTTGAGATGTTGGAGATTGAGGGCGATTGATCTCATTTTGTAGCAACTCAATGCGTTGTCTGATTTGCTGCTCCTGTTGATCGGCAGGATTGCTAGTCAGGGCATCGAAACCCGGTTGGGATGAGTTGCTTGCTGAGGAGTCGGGCCAAGTTGAACTCTTTAGTTCTTTAAGAGAAGCTTCATAGGCACTGAGCTTGTCGCCCTTTTCGTTTCCAGTGAACTTCGCTTCAGGAAGTGCTGTGTTGATTCCGCGCGTCTCGACGTGAGCACTTTGTTCTGTGCCGCCGGTTTGGCCACCACCAAGCGCCCAAAATGCCATTGTCAAAAATGGTGCGACCAGAAGTGGTAGAACCAACAGAAATTTTCGGTGCCTCAAAAAGGCTTGTGAATGAATAGTTTTCATAGTTGTATTTATTTAAGTGAAAAAAAGCGATGTGAGGATAAGGTATAGGAATGTTGCGCCGACAAGCAGGCAGAAAAGAAGCAACCCTGCTTTAAGCCTCGCGATCGGCATCACGTTTAACGTTCTATTCAACTTCATTGCAATCCGTCGCTGCCAAAACACCAGGACGGATGATATGCCAACCGCCAGCCGTTCCTGTCTGGCAGTAAGTGTCTTAGATGTTTTTTTGTTCCCGGCGATCATGGTCTGACGTTTTGAAGGGTGGTATCCCTGTTAGTGATGATCTCCCACCGCTCGATCAGAAAGCCATGTGGATTGTTGTCCGAGCGGCTTACGTTCCGTAGCGTCCCTTCTGTTATGAGGTTGCGGGTTACGGTCGATGTGGCGCGGATCAATTTCTGAATTGCATAGCAACGAAATCGATATGGGTATTGATCCATGTCCAAGGCTACACTATCCACGGCAATTTCCTGGCTGATGTTTGCTGAGATCAGGTTGGTATAATACCCACCTTCTTTTAGGTTATCATATTGAGCCTTGACTGATTGATCACCAAGATAAAGGGCCTTACTAATGTTAGTCTGTATTACTTTATCGTCCGGATCTAGTGTGAAGAAAAATTGGTGGAATGTGCGAACATGGTCGCGGGCTTCGACTGGGATGTTATCTTTCCTGCCGGAAGCGAATGCTTCAAGCGCTTTACCGCCAGCGAGAATATAGATTCGATCCTGCGCGACATTTATCGCCTGGTAACTCTTAATAATAGAGAATCCCGAGATCAGTACACATGCCAGGATTAGCAAGAAGCTAAACAAGCGAATGTGATTAAATGCGTTATCAATATTTCTTAATTTGCTGAACATAGTCGTAGGATTTAAGGTTATTTGCCAACGAGGCGGTTTTTATGATAATCATTGCTGCTGCCGTTCGCGAAATAACCATCGGATACAGAGCGGTCAGCCATTCCCTGGCTGACCGTAGATTTACCGCCGAAAACGTCTTGTGCCATGGCGCTTGCCGAACCCGTTACCGTTGTTGTACTATTTGACACTAGGGTGGTCACCTTTTGCAACAATGCGTTGCCGCCGCCAGCATGGACAATGTAATTAGCAACAGTGGGTACAGTGAAATACCCAACAATTCCGATTACAAGGAAGATCAAATAGGCAGTATCGGTCGAACTAAAAAAAGTATCTCCTGAAGACTTTACTTGAGAAATGTCTAGTTTGAGCATGTTCTCCTGTACCTTGCCGATAATGCTTCCGAAGATGTTGGAAACAGGTAGCCATAAAAAAACATTTATATAACGACCCAGCCAGACTGTCAAGG
>NZ_JBBJNI010000004.1:44086-63930 GCF_037719425.1 Daejeonella sp.
GGAATCCATCAAAAACAGCAAAACCGAATACCAATGGCCCCAATATTGCCAATACGATCAAGTAGAATGTACGGATTGTGTTGATACACAGCGCAGCTGCCTGGTAAAGAATTTCCAGCACTTCGCTCATCCATTCTTTGATTGAATTGCGGAAATTGTATGACGCTTTGGCCATGGCAAATTTCATGTCATTGCCTACGCTCTCAAACATCCCCTCACCATTAGCGGTTGGATCTTCCGGATGGGTATATTTATACCATTTATCGCGATCGCCGCTACCGTCAGTTCCGACATACATTTGCCATGAGTCAGTTTTCTTGATGGCCTCTTCTTTCTTTTTTAAAAGAATCGCTATGGCCTTATTGGAGTCCTTTACCATTCCACCGGTTGCTGTAACCGTGGGCTGTAGTATTCCATTCATTAATGCCAGAACCGCTGGAAATAGCAGCACAGCCATACCCAAAGCGAAAGGCCGAAGGAGCGGATAAAAGTCGATTGGCTCAGCGGCAGCAATCTGACGCCAAACCCTTGAAGCGATGTACCACAATGCGGCAAATCCAGCTATTCCTCGTCCAACACCAATCAATCGCGAGCAAAGCGGTATCATTTCCTGATAGACACGGTCCAGTTCGGACTGTAATCCGTGAATGTTTCCACCAATGTTCTGAGCCTGTAAAAACGTTGGCAATAAAAGTAATATGACAATAAGGCCCCCTTTCCCCCGCGGACGGAGGCTAATTTTTTTCAGTTTCATGGCTTTTGATTTAGTAAATAGATTCTATCTGTTTGATATTCCGCTGTTCTTTTTCACGCTGCAAAGCCAGTATCGTGTTGCGCCGATTGAAGTCACGCAGAAAACTGACTTTATTTTGCATACTGTCAAAAATCCGGTCGATGGACTGCAGCCGTTCATCGTCGCTCATTCGGAGATCGGAGGAACTGACGACCGTAGTAAGTTCATCCAGATTTTGAAGACTTTCTTTTGTCAATTGACTGTATACTTTGCCGATGTAATCCAGTTCAGCTTCCCCAAAGCTTCGCGAACTACGGAACCTATTATATGCACTTTTATATTCTGTCAGTAGTTGTTTTTGGAGGATAATGATATCGGCAACCCGCCGATATTTCTTTACAGCCGGACTAGCTTTCATCATATCGTCGAGAAACACCTCGTGTAAGCGAAAATTTCCCTCAGATATATCCTTCACTGCGTTATACCCTTTACTTACCACCTGGTAACCTTTTTTCATATCGGACAGGATATTCTTGAGTTGGGTCAGCTTTTCGGCATTGAGCAAAAGCTGTTCTATTTCATTCGATTGACCCCGGCATGGCAGTAACCATGCAATTAATAAAAAGCTTGTCAGCCATGCCATTTTATTTCCTATCGTTTTCATAAGCTTGCTTAATCTGGTTTATAGAATGCTGTTCTTTTAAGCGGTTGGCTCCGAGTGTACGAGCATCCGCTGCAAATGACCCACTGAACTGAAAGGTATCTAGAACGTTGGCATGAAGTGCGTTGAGGCGAGCGATTCGTTCTTCGTCTTCCATCTGGTACGCTGTAGGTGTTGTTAGGGAGATCAAATCATCGAGATACCCATCGAGGTCGCTAACTACCCGGCGTTTTACTTCGGCCACATATTCCAGATCTATGGCTTGAAGACCCTGAGTCTTTCGCAAGCTCGAAAAAATGGCAATAATTTCTAGCTGCATGGTCAATATTTCGAAGAGTTTAGGGTTTCGTCGCACAGTTGGACTGATCGCTTTTAGGGATCCAAGAAAGTCGCGGTGCAATGAAAATTCACCGTTACTGATGTTACGTATGGTTCCGATTCCGTCGCGGGCCACGGTATATCCTTTTTTAAGATATCCGGCATATACTTTCAGCGCTGCCAGCTGTTCTATCAAGTACCGCCTTTGAGTTTTATTCTGATTAAAGATTTCGTCTCCCGTCTGCGCGAAAGCGCCGTTGCTCATACCAATACTCAAAAAAAAAGTAAAGTATAGTAAAGTCGTGCGGTAACGTCTGTTAATTAGCAATTCCATAAAACCTCCTTGTTAATTGAATGTCTCGTTCACTTTTAGCTCTTGTAAGACTTAGAATAATATTTTGTTGATTGAACTGCTTGAGATCGCTGTAATTTTCGTCGATCCTGTCGGCGGCCGCATTGATCAGTTCTAGCCGTTTTGCATCGCTCATTTGGGTGCCGAAAGAATTTACAATCAGTATGATCTGATCAAGGTTCTTTACACTTGCATTTAAGATGCCTGAATACACCTTTTCCATGTAATCAAGTTCTCCAGTTGCGAAGTGCTGATCTTTACGGAAAAGGCTATAGGCGTGCCGATATTCATCTACCAGCGCGCCCTGTTTTTCTGTGATGTCCCTGATGCGCTGATAGTAGGAAATGGCGGCTTTCACTTTCCAAAGCTCTTCGTAATACTCTCGATATAACTCCCGTTGCTTATCTGTCCAATCAGCAATCTCATTAAGTTTCAGTTTTGAAAGTTCATTTTCAAGAACTTTCTGCGCGTTTTGAAGCCAGATCGTTTCATTCTGCATCCGCTGGATCTTCAGGTCTACGGCTGTGATGGCCTTTTTAACACCAGCCCGGATCACTTCAAGTATTCCGACCTGCGCGTTAGCCCGATGAAGTGGGACAATGATAGCCAGTACAACCAAGACAATTGTGATTCTTACACTTTTCATAGGTCTATGATTAGGGCAGTTTTTTATATTCTGTTGCCTCCATTCGGACCAAGCCAGTTTTCTTATTGACGGTGATAATCCTTCCGCGTTTGGTTTCTTGCAACTGCCTGGTTCGTGGTTCATAAATCGCAGTAAGCTCTTCCCGGCGTTGTTCTTTCGGTAGCAGCTTGCCATCCCTCACTTTTTGAAACCCTGTTTTTCGGGTTATGCTGTACGACCTGCTACTAATACTATTGATTACCAGCGTATCGTCGGCGACGCTGTATTCACCCTCGGAATGGTTAACGTATGTTCCTCCGATCTCCGAAAGTCTTTCGTTTCCTGCGCAATAGCAGAATAATACTGAGGTCATTAAGACAATCATTTTCTGTTTCATAACTATGCTATTTTTTGGTTAAGTTCATTCGCAAGAGCGGTTATTCCGCGCTCTATACTGCCGTGTTTTGCGGCATACTCGTGCACCTTGGACTTCTCGGCTGATTCGGTAGTGTAAGCGAGATATTCTTCTGTACTAACTTCTGTGCGGTAAACTTTTGACAGTTGACCGCCCAGACTGATAAAAACCTCCTTGTACTTTCGTGTAGGGTCGTTTGCTTTATTCATAGATAAGATGAGCGCCTTTTCTTTGTCGCTTAGTCCAAGCAGTTCCTGCACCATATCGAATTTGTTCTGATATTTCGATTGATCAAGCAGAATTTTGCAGTCGGAATTATTGATGATCGCCTGCCTAATGATTGGCGAGCTAATAATATCTTCAATATCCTGTGTCACCACGATTGCTTCTCCAAAGTGTTTCCGAACGGTCTTGAAGAGATATTTTATGTATTCCGCCATACCGTCACGAGCTATAGCTTTCCAGGCCTCTTCAATAAGGATCGTCTTTCTTATATTTTTGGGAAGCTTTCGCATTTTGGAAATGAATGTCTCCATGATGATCAGCGTAACCACCGGGAAAAGGATGGGGTGATCCTTGATATTATCCAGTTCGAACACAATAAAGCGCTGATTTAACAAATCAAGGTTTTCGTTGGCATTAAGCAGGTAATCAAATTCTCCGCCTTCGTAATAGGGACCCAGTACATATAGTAGATTATCAAGATCGAAATCCTTTTCCTTGACCTTGTCTTTACGTACAACTTCCAGGAATTGACTGCCCAGATACTCGTAGAATGAATTAAAGCACGGAAAAATGTTGGTGTCCGTATTCACTATTTCGTAATAACCTTGTATAGCATTGGACAGGGCTACATATTCCGAGCGGCCGAATGATTCGTCCTCTTTTTTCCAAAGTGCCAGAATCAGAGTTTTTAAACTTTCTTTCTTCTCCGTATCCAGCACATCCCCCTGAGCTATAAAAAAAGGATTGAACCGGATGGGATTATGCTCCTCGTAAGTGAAGTAATATCCTTCGGAGATATCGCAAAGACCTTTGTAGGAATGGCCGACATCCACAATTACGACGTGTGCACCCTGCTCAAAATATGTTCGCTCCATGTGATTAGTGAAAAAGGATTTTCCGCTTCCCGATGGACCGAGTATAAATTTATTGCGGTTGGTGGTAATTCCGTGCTTGATCGGCTCGTCGGAAATATCGACATGGACCGGGTGACCAGTAAGCCTGTCGCCCAGGCGAATCCCAACAGCAGATAAACTGGAACGGTAATTCGTTTCAACATTCAAAAAACAGCATGCCTGTTCGAGAAATGTATCGAATGTATCGTTCATCGGAAAATCAGCCGCGTTACCAGGCAAACCTGCCCACCAGATTTGAGGGGCTCCATCAATTTCTTGTTTTGGATTAGCGTCCAGCTGAGCTATAGCAGAAGAAACCCGATTGCGAACCTCTTTTCTTTTATCAGGGTCATCAGTCCATGCAAGAATATTAAAATGGGCTTTTACCGGTAATCTTGCCTGACTGATCGCTTCGTTTAAAAAGTCCTGCGTCGCATCGCGAGCAATGGCGTTCTCTCGGGAATAAGCAGAAAGAGACTGAAGTCGAAGGCGTTTAGCTTCTAGTCGCTTCAGCGTCCGGCTCGCATCTCCGATAAAAATATATTGATTAAAAATATGATTACAGTCTAGCAATAATGACAGCGACGAAGAGAATGCTGTACTGAATTTGGTTCCGTCAGTGCTGTATTTATCATAGTTCACGCGAGATCCACACAGTGCCGGAAGATCTTCTGCATCTCCGAGCGTAAAGAGCTGGCAATATTCGCCACCAATCCTGATTTCTTCATCCAAATGAATGTCGCGAATAGTCGCCTTCTCTTCCGGCCCAGTCAGAAAGCAATATTTTTCCAGAACACCGGCTTCCTTTTCTGTTCCTGCAAGTTCATCGTCACTTAGACGTTTTAGCTTCATATAGCCGCTGTCAACCAATACGCGTTCGAATTGGCCGCATTTGTCAAGAAAACTGTTAAAAAAGTTCGGATTTAGAGTATCGGGCGGTACTATACCTTTTCTAAAAAGACCCGTGAATGCTGAACTTGTCGGCTTACGGTCCTCCTGCTTCTTAGTTAGGAAGATGTAGCACTTATGATTCAGGTAGGCACGTTCGTTAAAGAATCGCTCACTGGACCGTGAAAGAAATGTTCGGGCTTTTTGTTCAAATGCAGCCGAATAGTAATCTGTTACAAACCAGTCTTGTTTGTGCAGGATCGAATGCTTAGGCAATAAGCGAATAGCCTTCAACCACGTTTGATGAAAAGCCTCGTAATCTGAATCTGAGAGCGTAAAAATCTCCGGCAACGTTAATTCATAACCGATAGTAATATCGCCTTGTACCGAAAGCATACAGTCATGCTCAATGGAGAATATGGGCAGCAACTTTTCAAGATTGATCCTTGAAGCCATGTTAAGTGCGTTTTAAGTGTGTAAATGTTTTTCTTGAGGTAATGCGCAAGTATCGGGGCACTGCTGACTTTGCAGCCTTTTTCATCAACCCGTACCTGCCGTATTTATGGCTAAGCCGATAAACTTGGGTGAATAATATAAATCCTGCTCCGCCAACAAGGAATATGCAGATGTATAAAGCGACGCCAACGATATACAGCACGGCGAAAGCTATCAGTAGAAATACCAGTCCTATCGCCAGATACGCGATAAACTGTGCCTTTAGCCCTTTGAATTCAATCGACTTGTTGATGCCTTTATTAATGGTATATACCGAAGCCATATCAAATACCGAAAAAGGATTGAAGAACAGTTGCAACAACAACGAGGAAAATACAACTGCCGAACCATGCACTCGCCACTTTGCCTGTATCAGGCTCGCCACCGTTCCATTTCTGATAAACTTTAATTGCACCGATCAATCCGACCACCGCACCGATGGCATACATCAGATTTGTACCGGTGTCGAAATAACTTTTTACTTTGTTGGTAGCTTCATTAATACCAGCATTCCCATCCTGCGCAATCAATGGTGCGGTGAGGAATATAAAAGTGATAACTAATATGCAGCGCGCTATTAGAGGCTCCTTCAGTATTTTACATTTTAACGTTTTCATATCTGTTTATTTAAGGTGAATACTATGCTGTTTGCAAATAGGCCCGTTCGATATCCGCCTGATCAATACTGAAGGTTAGTGATTCCGAGTGTTGTAAAACCTGTTCGGTTAGTAAAGGCCGGTCAAATTCGTTTCCGGGGTACTTTGATATTATTAGACTTAGCAGTGAGAGAAACTCATCTTTTTGGTCTAAGCCTTTAAAGGCATGTATCAATGCTCGGATTTCAGTTAGTATCTCGGTCTCCAATTTATCGTCAGGAAACTGGATGTCTTCTGAATCGATTGAGGTTTCGCCGGGATCGGGCTTTATTCCTCCAATGAAATTGCCAGTAAATGTCGTTACTGGTATTTTCGAAGCAGCTGACTTAGGTTGGGAAAAAGCAAGCAGCTCTGCCCGATAGTATCTAACGAGTATAAAGCTGTAATAAGCAAAACCGATAATAGCGAGGGCTGCAAAATATTGCGGCCAGGAAATAAAAGATAGCATAGAATTTGATTTTTAATACTACTGCACCATGCAGCAGTTGGTGAATCAAAATTGCGGCGACCTATTAAATATTCTTCATGCCTTCCGAACGAGGCATGAACTTTTTATACTGACCGGCTACTTGAATTGAACCGGCGAGGGAATACTTTCACTCCATTTAAGTCGTCTTTTTCATCCATACGGCGTATCAATGCCGCATTCATTTTGTCCAGGAATGTTGTGCGATCTTTCTTTCTGTTACACATATCTGAATATTTGTGATAGTAATTACCCAAATCTATTTGAAAGGCTTTCTGGAACCAGTCGACGAAAGGCTTAACGCCCGCATTCCCATTATTAAGAACACCACAGGCGATTAGTGAGTATATAAGTTCAACAGCATCTGTTTTGCTGGACGTCCAACGGAAAACAGCATCGACAGGAGTCACCATTTCCACCGGGCCGCCATTTAGTCTTGCCGTTTCATGACGCAAATAATCCTGGTATTTTTCATTGGCAATCACCTTTGAAAGTTTATAGTCGTGACTGGTATTGTAGCTTCCATCGTGTTCGCAATCATCCAGCTCGCCACAAATGCGGAATGGTCGACGTGAAAAATACAATTCGTCAAGATGATTGGCATCTGACCGGTAATACTGGTAAAAAGCGTTGTTGTGATCAAAAAACCGCTTGAGCCCGGCGAGTTCTGCGGAGATGTGTTCACGTTGCGCATCATCGCTTCCTAAGGGGCGCTGAAGGGTGAAGTTGTAAACATTAATGAAATAGATGTACTTGCTATAAAATTTGGGCTTGACATGCTTGAAAAAAAAGACTTCTTCTTGTATATCCGAAAAATCGGATTCCAAAATGAAGTGCCGCAGCTTTCCCAAAGTTTCCTGAACGGTCGTCAGGATCTCTGCAATCTTTTTGGTGCTATTCTCATGCTTTAAGCCTATGATCTCAATGTCCTCTTCCAAGCCCACATAAAGCTTATCAGTAAATTCGCTTAACATAAATAGAGTTTAAATAAACCCTGCCGCGCCCGTTAACTGGCTTAACTACATCACTTCAGGCAGGAACTAGTACAAAATCTCCATAGGCAGGTGAATTAACAGGACAAAGTTGAGGATTTATGGGATGCGAGTAAATACGCAAAAAGAACTAAACTGCTCGAAATGGCGTACGTAAAATGACGTATTTTAGCTTAAAAAAGACAAAAGAAGCCTAAATAGCATAGGAAATGGGCTGATCAAGTTTATGAATCAGTTCCACCTTATTGGACGATTTCGTTTTTTCGAAAGCATTCTGGACGTGCGTAGATACCGTCCTTTCAGAAATGAATAGCTTCTCGCCAATCTCTTTATACTTCAGCCCTTGGCGAATAAATTGAATAATCTCAACCTCACGATTTGTCAGCTGATATAGTTGTACATTTGTAGCAAAAGCATCTGCTTGATTTGGCATTGAACGGAGCACTAGAAACTCTTCATATTCCTCCCTGGCTTTCTTTATGGAGCGGGTAATAAAAATTATCGTGATTATTACAAAGCCGCCGTTAGTCATGATTACTTCGGCCAGCTGTCCTACATGGAAAAATGCGAAAATGGTCAATGTTGCCCAGGGAATGAGTGCACAGTATATCGCTACCATTTCGATAAAATTTATCCTTCCAGTGTCTTCTATGTATTTAAGTCGGATTGACCGTAGGATTGCCCAAAGCAGGATGAAGGAATAAAAGAATGGTACAATAATCCCGTACCTGATTGCGAAATCTAAGTTGCCATTCATAGAATACACGATAACAAAGAAGATTAGGAACGGCGCGATAAGAAACAGCGGGACACCATATATGGCGTGGAAACGTAATCTTTTTAGATCGAAGCCTTTATAAAAATAATAAGGGAAATATGATGCTGTAAGAAATCCGCTGCCGTATGCAATGATGTTTTGGGTGATAATCGGAATTGAGAGTTTTTCATCAGGAAAAAGCCCGCCAGTAATATTGTATATAATTAACAAAAATAGCAATATCAGATACCATTTCCGGCTTTGATCCTGTGGTCTGGACAAGTAATAGATAAGCTGATAAAAAAACATGATAACTTCCAGCACAACGAAGATGAAGTCACTACATGCATTTCTGTATTGAACATCAGCATACCGATCAGGATTTCAGGTGTTGTTCAATATCTAATTCCCTTCGAAGGAAAAATAGATTATATCCCATATCTAACTCGCTGTAGACCTCAAAACCAGCTTTTTTGTACCAGGGTAAATTCGTCAGCGTAGAGGTTTCCAGGTAGACGGGTCTGCCCTTTTTCTTACTGTCAGAAATTAGTTCGTTCAGCAATTTGGTTCCTGCCCCTTTGTTCCGAGATTTAGGATCGACACCGATGAACCAGAGGTAATACATATTTTCTTTCGGCTGAATTGCCTTGATTTTAGATTCCCGAGACATCGCTTTGCCAATGTTTTCGATGCCTACACATGAGAGAATCAGGTTAGCGTCTAGGAGTATCGACTTTAAAGTAGTTTTTTTCTGGTCTGGAAAAAGAACAAGAGCGCAGGCTTTTTTATCGTCTGAAATGAATACATCACCGAATGCATTGCAAACTTCATAAGAATACTCCATTAACGCGGCGATTCGTTTCTTCCGCTTATGGTCTTGCTTAGTAATGTAATTAACGCTCTGATTATCATCAAACGACTTACTGAGTATATTGATGATAAGGGGCTTATCGGTAGATGTTGCCTTTCTCATAACTTACCTAAGGTAGATCTGAAATAAAACGCTCAAAAATAGGGAATTGTTTTAATGGTTAAATTTGTTTCATACAGCAGTCGTTAGTACAGTACTATCCTGATCATATCAGAATCCATTTACAAGCCGTTTTAGGATTAATTACCGCGGTTATAGACCATTGGTCAACATTAGCGGAATACCTAATAAAGAAGAAACAAAACTAACTTCTGTCTCTTTAGCTGTAAATTTCATATAAAAATCGGCTAACTATTATATTATATATGATCCCTGAATTTCTTAATGCGTTCGGACTTTATTTTATGAAGTAGATACAGCAGAGCGAGTCGCAACTAACTCGCACAACAGCTCATTTTATGAACATCCATGGTAAAAGATAGAGCTGCAAGTTTTATCCCTTCGCTAAGTGTTAAGTACGGATGGAACATGCCTACCAATTCCTGCACCGGAATTTTATATTTAATAGCCAAACTTATTTCCATGGCCAGTTCGCTGCCTTCCGGAGCAACTATTCTTGCACCGATCAGTAAATCTGTCTCGGTATTTCTAATTAGTTTAATAAAGCCTCTTGTGTCTAATGCAGCGATACTTCTTGGCACTTCTTTTAATGGTAAGGTGGTCGCCTGAAAAGGAATTCTTTTTTCTTCTGCTTCTTTTTCATCGATACCTACACCTGCCACCTGCGGATCTGTAAACACTACCCAGGGTAATGCCGTAAAATTTACCTCTTGCTTAGGTTCATTTAAAGCATTTTGTAAAGCAATTCCGCCTTCGTATGCGGCGGTATAAACATAAGCCGGAAGACTGGTTACATCACCTACCGCATATATGCCAGGATTGCTGGTTGCTAAAAAACTATCAACCACGATATAGCCCTTTTCATCAACTTTAACGCCGGTGAGATCCAAACCTAAGTTTTCAGTGTTGGCTTTTGTTCCCGTAGCTACCAAAAGGTGTGATGCCGAAATGGTTTCAATGGTACCTTTATGGTTGTAATTAATTCTTATTCTTTCTTCATCCTTCCAAACTTTATTAATTGACGTTTCTGTTAAGATAGTAAGACCATCATCAGAAAGATGCTTTGTTATTTCATCCGATACATCTTTTGATTGTTTAGATAAGATGTTCGCAGAACGCTGGAGTATAGTGACCTTCGAGCCAAGCCTGTTATAAGCTTGTGCAATTTCCAGGGCAATGTATCCGGCGCCTAAAATGACCAGCGATTCCGGTAATTCTTCCAGTTCAAATAAACTGATATTGTTGAGATACGGTACCGTATCCAAACCTTCAATAGGTGGAATGGAAGTTGAAGCTCCGGTTGCAATAATTACTTTCAGCCCTTGATATTGTTCGCCTTCGATTTCTATGGTATTATCACCTACAAACTTTGCAAAACCCTCAATAACTTTTACGAACGGTAAACCTTCTAACAAGTCTAAATACTTCCGTTTTTGCATATCAGCAACCAGCTCCTTTGTTTCCAGGATAATTTCTTTGAAGTTTACCTGCGGTTTGTTGGGCGTTATCCCTCTGAAAGGCGAGTGAGAAGCTTTGTGAATGGATTCACCTGCTCTGATTAAGATCTTAGACGGCACACAACCCACATTAACACAAGTTCCGCCTAAAGGAAGCCCTCCATTGACAACTAATGTTTTCACTTCCTGATTATTAGCTTTGATGGCCGATGCAAAAGCCGCAGAACCGCCACCGATAATAATTAAATCAAACTGATTGTCTGGATTGACAGTACAACATCCCATAATTACCTATTTAAATACTGAATGATTTTTTATTAATTCTATTATTATTCTCCCTGGGTTTTGATTTTAAAACCACCATAATTATCCCCAGGAAAATAAAAGGGATACTCAGCAATTGGCCTAAATTGAGCAGCCATTCACTTTCAAAAGCTTCCTGGTCTGCTTTAAGAAATTCTACGAAAAACCGGATGCTAAAAAGCATAATCAGGAAATATCCAAAAAGATAACCGCTTTGGAGTAATCTTGAATGTCTATTATAAATTATCCACAACACAAAAAAAGCGATCAGGTATAAAACCGCTTCATATAATTGTGCAGGGTGGCGTGGGATCATATCTACCCTTTCAAAAACAAATGCCCAATCAACCTGTGTCGGGTTACCAATGATTTCGGAATTGAATAGATTCCCTATTCTGATAAAGAACGCTGATAGAGCCACCACAATAACTAAACGATCTAATATCCAAAGAAACGATTGTTTATATTTTTTGCTATAAAATCCAAGAGCTGCCAGAATACCAACCGCTCCTCCATGACTTGCTAATCCCTGATAGCCGGTCCACTCATAAGCTCCCTTGTTGTTAATCTGGAATGGGAGAATAATTTCTAGAAGGTGATTTCTATAGTAGTCAAATTCATAGATTAAGGTGTGACCTAGCCTTGCACCTATTAATGTACCAATGAACACATAAATTAAAAGCGGACTTAAAGTGTCGGTAGAAACCTTTTCTAATTTAAAGGTTTCATATAAAAACCAATAACTGAATGCAAAGGCAAGCATAAACAGGATGGAATAATACCTGAGAGCAAATCCACCGATCCGAAATATTTCCGGATCAATATTCCAGTTTATATACAGAAATGTTTCCATTAGAATAATTCAGCTTCAATTGCTGTAATTCAAATAACTGTTATACAACTGTTTATTAAGCCTGACTTTTCTTATCTTTCTGAACCTCAGCTTTATACCCCGTCTTTTCGATTACTTTAATGAGTTCTGCAACGGATGTTTTAGAAGCATCGTATTTAATGATAGCTATATTACCCGGATACTTTACCTCGTTCTTAATCACCCCATTTGTTTCGCTAAGGGCAGAATGAATGCTGTTGGTACATCCGGCACAGGTCATTCCTGTAATCTTAAGCGTAACTTCTTTGGGTTCGCTTTTTGAAACTCCTTTTTCTATTGGAGTTTGTGCTGACGCTTTACAACTCCCGCAACCACAAATTTGTGATCCTGCAAAAAGCATCAATGATACTACTGAAACTGATAGGATATTCATAATTTTTGTTTTTATGTGATTAATACTATTTATAAAACTTATTATTTAATTTTTAAGGCCGGAAACATTGGAATTAGGTTTTTATGAGCGAAGCTTTAATTACAATCAGGTTCGCAAACATGACTTTTTTAGTCAAGAAAATAACTTCTTAAGGCTGAACCTCTCCTCCGGCTTTGTAACCAGTGGCATTAATTGCTTTGATGATAGCGTTTTTATCGGTCTTAGACTGATCATATTTAATACTTGCCGTACCCACCTCATAGTCTGCCTTGATTTCCACTATTCCCGGGAGTTGATTAATACTATGCTTGATCGTTTCTTCGCAACTGGCACAGGTCATTCCACTTACTTTATAAGCGACCTGATGAATATCACTGGATGATACAACTACTACTTGTTTCTTTGCTTGGGGATAAAATATTTCACTATAATAAGGGAAAGCCATTAACCCTATCGCCAGAACGGTCACAATGGAGAGAAAGGTTCTGGAAGTTAAAAAGCTTTTCTTCTCTACATTACAAACACCATCTGGACCACATTCTGCACTCTTGTTTGTACTGAATAATTTATACCAGGCATAGCCTAATGCGACTACTGCCAATCCAATTAAATAAGGACGTGCAGGATCGAGCCAGGAAAAAGCAGAGGCCGCACCACTTGCACCTGCCAGGAGTGCCAATACCGGGGTTATACAACAGAGTGATGCAGCAAAGGCAGCAAACACACCAACACCTGTAAGTGCTTTTGCATTATCTTCGGTTTTTAGATTTTCTGTTTTCATACTTTTTGTCTTTTTGCTGTCACCATAGTAATGTGCTGAAAAAGTGGCCTGATTATTTCTAAATGCTCCTGTTTAAAGGAATAAAAAATGGTCTGCCCCTGCCTGTGGGGCTTTATAATATTCGCATCTTTCAATTTTCTTAAATGCTGGGAGACGGCAGGAATACTCATTTCTAAAATATCAGCCAAATCACAAACACATAAGCCCCCATCTTCCTCTTCAAGCAGGTAAAGGATTTTTAAACGAACTTCATTACCTGCAAGACTAAGGATCTGACTGAGAATATTAAAAGAAGCCTCGGCAGATTTTAATTTGCCTTTACATTCTTTGATAAGAGCCTCATCCGCAAAAAGGCGGATACAATTTGGATCGGTCATATTATATTTTAAACAAACTTACAAAATTTCTATTTAAGTAATTGCTTAAATAATGATATGAGTACAATTTAACATTCTAATGACGAATCTTTTTTACCAACCATACGATCAAGAGCAGTAATACCAGGGCTATTAAAGCCATTAATAAGTAGCATAGCCAGGAACATCCCATTTCATTCATCAGCAGCAAGTCCTGGACAATGTAAGGCACCTTCACTATGATTTACCCTGTTACTTAGCATGTACACGATAGATATTCATCTATGATTTTCTCATTTTGTAACTCAAATAGTAAATAAGTGGAGGTAATAGCATAAACTGTAATACCGGCGATAATCCCACATCAACGATAGGCAGGATAGGCATAGATTTATCATAGGCCCAATTACCGGCTGATACGTGTCTCATCTCTGCTAGAATTGCACCTATAGCACCGACTAGCATTAATGCAAGAATTCGAGGCGCTGTTAATTCTTCAGCCCAAAGTGGCTTCTTATAAATAAGTGCAAAACCGAAATAAATTAAAAGAACCATTATAGCATCAGCTATTGAAGCTATAGCACAAAATGCAACGCTTTGTACACTGAAGGAAGCGCCTTTATATAAAGGCATTTGTAATACTTCCCAGGCAAAATTTAGCAGGAAAGCCAACACAAATGCAGTGAAAACAAAACGATTGAAAACAACTTTATCATTTGCTTGCTTCAACAAGTAAATAAACAACAACACTACCAGAATTAAAGCAATTACCGGTACAAGAAACATAAGAGGAGTAAGATTATTCATTTTATGTTCATTTATAAGGCGTTTGTTGTTATAATTCCGTTTTCTGTATTTGAGAAGATTGCTTTTGCCCGATTATTTATTCTTTCGGCTTGATGTATGTGCCTTCTTTCATCATTTTCATTTGATCATCCGTCATCTTTTGTTTTACGAGCTTCATACCACATTTCGGGCATTCTCCGGTTTTGCTGCCCATTACTTCATTGTGCATAGTACAGGTGTACATTTCATCTTTAGCTAATTGCTCTTTTTTGTCTGTAACTGTAGCGGAATTTTCGTTGCTGTTATTGCCGCCGTTGCAGGAAGTAAAAGCAAGGGATAAGAGGATAAATCCTGTGAAAAATTGTTGTTTCATAATGTTGATTTTAAGATTTTACGTTAGGTGTTTATAAATTTACTAAACTTGAATTGCAGTAAATCTTTCCATGTTATTTACTTAGCATGATAGGACATTATTGTTTAATTGTGATCCGATCAGGGTCTCCTGTTCCACCATTAGGAACTTTGAATTGAAATTTTTGAACATAAGGATCCATCTTACCTTTCATGAAATTCATTACAGCCTTTGTGTAATAATCCCTTGCCTGCTGCACTGTTTTTTTACCTATTGCTACATCATTGGCCAGATTGAGTGCTAAAAAATTCATTTCTTCTTTATCGCACCTTGCCGACAATTCACCTACCGTCCTTTCTGCAACCACACTACCATCGTACATTGCAACTTCATCAAACTTTGCCGGTGGAACCCGGTAGTCAATAAATTGCTGCAGCATATCTGTATGAGTTTTCGGAAAATTATGAGGTGCTTCTTTAGCATGAACAATTGTTTTTTTCCAAGGCCCATTGTTATGCCACACAAGCATGGTGGGAGTAGATTCATTTGGCTCTCCATATTTTTTCATTACTTCCTGCGCAACCTTTTTAGGGTTTGCGGGCCAGTTGGCTATTACTTGTTTAGCTTTTTGAGCGTAAGCAGTCATCATTGCTGTGCTGAATAATGCGGTCAGAAGCATTAATCCAAAATTTGTGCGTTTCATAATTTTAATTGTTTATTATTCAAAAAAATATTAGTTCTAAATTCTCACTTGATTTTTCCAGGTATCTGCGTAACTTCTTTATCCCGTGCGTCCTTTAAATGAAGTTTTTTGCCATCATACTCTAAGCAGCAAAGTTTTGTTCCCTATGGGTCGCGAATATTTAATTTGCTGCCGGAAGCTTCGGAGGTAAATAATACATTCCCTGCCGGATCTTTAATTTCTGTATTCATAATCTAAGTTATTAGTTATTTAATTAGATGCTTAAGTAAGTAGTAACATAAATAATTTTAAAAAGTTTCACTTGGAGGAGGGTAGTATTCTTCACAAGTTTTAGAGAGATAGTAGCCATTATACATCAATCCCAGGCCAAAAACCTACTCAAATTCAGTTAACGCAATATTTATCCACGAAAAGATGTCTCGAGCTGCCTTGAAAATTTACGCTTGGTACTATCCAATACAACCATGATAAGCCCCTCCGACGCACTTAAATAGGGGCTTTTCCAGTTTTGTAAATGCTAAGGCGCTTATCCAACTATGAAGCCTACCTTTGACAATCAATGGAAACAATAACCTGTTGTAAAATCATGAAAGCGAAAAAAATATCAAACTTATTTAATTCTATGTGTTACTATAAGTACAAGCAAGATAAATGAGATAGAAGCAAACCATTACAAATGAAACACGCCCTGGCAATCTTCCTTAGCTTCGTAATTCTGTTCAGTTCTCTGGGTGTCACTGTTTATTTCCATTATTGTCCCTATATGGGCTCTTCTATTTCTTTTAATACGATAAAAGAAAGCTGTTGCGGCCCTGAGAAAAACATGCCTGAGGGCTGTTGCAAAAATCACAGTAAACAAGTAAATATAAAAGATGCTTACTCTATCACTGAGAAAGTAGAATTAAATACTTTTACAAGTTTAACTCTTAAGGCCCAGTATTTTGACCTTGCTACACCTTACTACTTAATTAAAAGGCTAAATGTAAGTTACAGTAGTATTTCTCCACCTGGTCCATCATCTCCCATTTTTATCCTTTACCGATCTCTATTAATCTGAAATTCCTTCTTAAAGTTTTTCCATAAGCCATTTCAAAATGGGCTGGAACTTCATTGCCTTTTTTCTGAGCGTTCTACCCCCTGGAGTATAAAATCGGGCAACAGCGAAACTGACGACCGGGCAACAGCGGAGCTGAAAGAAATGATCAAACTATCAAAAAATGGATAATCAAAGAATGCAAAGCTGCATTGATGCCTGTGAGGCATGTGCCGACGCATGTGAAAAATGTGCAGAAAGTTGTAAAGGAAATCCGGGAATGGAACAATGCGCAAGTTTATGCAGAGCCTGCGCTGAAGCCTGCCGTAAATGTGCAGAAGATTGCAGAAGCAACAGTAGCAATGCTGCTCAAACAGCACAGCGTTGCGCTGATGCTTGCCGTGCGTGTGCCGAAGAATGCGAAAAGCACGATGACGAAATGTGCAAAAAATGCGCAGAAGAATGCAGAAAATGTGAAGCAGAATGCAGAAATATTGCAGCTTAAAAATTTTTCTTAATCAACAGGCTATTGGAATAAGATTAAACCGATAGCCTGTTATAAATTTAATTTTATGATGGAAAGTTGTTGCGGAGGCATGGGAGTTTTGATGTGGATTTTTATGCTCATAGGAATTATAATTCTGATTGCTTTAATTATTTGGATTGTTAAGAGAGTAAAATAATCAGCCTTACAAAAAGCGCTTGACAGTTCGGCGCGGACTTGAATATCACTCCCCCGCCGACAGGTAAAGGAAGTTATTTTTAAAACATTCAAATTAAATACTTAAATACAATGAAAGCAATTTTTAAACTACTGACGTTTATAGCGTTTGCCATTATTTTTCAGGCTTGTAAAAATGAAGATCTAAAAACTGTTACCAAAACAGCAACTGAGAATTACAACATTGTTGTTTTAAGTGACAAAGGCTTAATTAAAAACGGTAAAGGAAAGTTTTACCTGGAATTTCAAAATGCAGCTAATAATCAGCCGGTGAATGTAGGTGAAGTAAGAGTCCAGGCAAATATGCCCATGCCGGGAATGCCTATGGTCAATGATGCTGAAGTATCAACCACCGATAACCCGGGTCGCTATGCTGTGCAATATGATTTATCCATGATTGGAAGTTGGACGTTGAATGTTCGGTTTGATGATAATAAATCTGTTACCCTGCCAGTAACGGTGAATTAAGTGCCCCAATTTAAGCAAAGAGAAGTAAGCAAAGCAAGTAAATTGAAAACCATTATGGATACACAATCAATACGCAAAAGCAATGCAGGCAGCAACTCTGCCTCTGTAAGACCTCTCATTGTTGTTTCCGGCAGCAGCGGCCTGATCGGTACTTCTTTAATACATAAGCTTGCTAAAAACTACCAGATTGTCGGTCTTGATAATGTGGGCTATCCTTTTCCACCGCCTGAAGCTGAATGTGTATGCATCGACATCACATCGGATAAGAGTATGGAAAGAGCCTTTGACCGTATACGTTATGCTTATGGAAACAAAATAGCTTCAGTTATTCATCTTGCAGCTTATTATAGCTTTTCAACAGAATCTTCACCTTTATACGATACAATAACGGTAAAGGGTACAGAAAGGCTAATGCGCGTTTTACAGGATTTTGAAGTGGAACAATTCATGTTTTCAAGCAGTATGCTTGTCTATAAGCCTTCATCTCCCGGACAAAAGATTGATGAAAAATGGCCGTTAGATCCGAAATGGGATTATCCGAAATCTAAAGTAGCTACCGAAAATCTTATTCATGCCAGCAGAGGGAACATTCCTGCGGTGAATTTAAGAGTAGCCGGTGTATATAATGAGGAAGGAAATTCAATCCCCATCACCAACCAGGTTCAGCGTATTTACGAAAAACAAATTAGTGCCCGTTTATACCCCGGCGACACCTCTCACGGCAGTACTTTCATTCATCTCGACGACCTGGTGGAGGCTATTGTAAAGGCTATAGAAGAACGCAAAGAGCTTCCGGAGGAAGTGACTTTGAATGTTGGAGAGGATGAAACATTGTCTTATAAAGAATTGCAGGAAATTATCAGCTACGAAATTCATGGCAAAAATTGGGGCATAATACAGATTCCCAAATGGTTTGCAAAAGCAGGGGCATTTATGCAAAACCTTTTTGGCAAAGCCTTTATTAAACCCTGGATGATTGACCTTGCCGACGACCCTTTTGAGTTAGATAGTTCAATAGCACAACGTCTGCTTAACTGGAAACCTCGCCACTCATTGCGCAATACCTTACCTAAAATGATTGCAGCTTTAAAAAACAATCCAGAAAAATTTTACAAAGAAAATAAATTAAATAAATAAATTAAAACTAAAAATCATGAAAACAATTTCAATTTTTTCTATTGCCCTGTTTTTGTTCATTACAATAACAGCCTGCAACAACACAAAAGACGGCACGGACACTGCAACAAAAGACCAAACCGACATGACAGGTATGGACATGGGCAACGACACGACCATGATGAAAAATATGATGAAAGACCCGGCAATGATGAACAGCATGATGACCATGATGATGGAACATTGCGAAAAGGATACTGCTATGCGCAGAAACATGTGCACCAACATGATGAAATCGCCCAAAATGAAAGCTATGATGATGGACATGATGGAAAAAGACGGCATGATGGATATGAAAATGGATAAAAAAGTCAGATAGGGCGATATATAGACCTGATATCATTTTGAAAGAATATGAACGCGAACAAAGATGACCCCATTATGTATACCTGTCCGATGCACCCCGAAGTAGTAAGCAATAAGCCTGGTAATTGTCCCAAATGTGGCATGACACTGGTACCTAAAAAAGAACAGGCAGATCAGAGAGAAATGATTCTCGGCCATTACAATACTTTGTACTGGACACACGCCAGTAATATTCTGCTGGGCTTTTTTCTTATTGCCGCACCGTTCACCTTTAGTTATAGGAGCATCGAGATGACTTACAGCGATATTCTCAGTGGTGCACTTCTAATTGTATTCAGTCTTTTATCAGCAAATCCTTTTCGTTTATGGGCACCCTGGGCTTCCTGTCTTGTAGGAATTTGGTTGTTGTTCGCCCCGCTTATATTTTGGTCGCCGGATGCATCGGCATATATTACGGATAGCATATTGGGAATATTTGCCATCGGTTTTTCTGTACTCATTCCTGAAATGCCTGGTATGATGAAAATGATGCTGACCATGCAGCCAGGGCCGGAAACTCCACCAGGCTGGACTTATAACCCATCTTCCTGGCTTCAACGTACGCCAATCATAATTCTGGGTTGGATTGGTTTTTTTGGCTCCCGATATTTAACCGCTTATCAACTAGGCT
>NZ_JBBJNI010000107.1:0-7993 GCF_037719425.1 Daejeonella sp.
TTTCTATTCATCGTTGACCTTGTTTTTTGTCAACCTATGTCAGGACAAGTCAGATTTCTCCAAAGAGCATCAGACATTGAAAGAGTACCTCGCCAGGTATGACGTGGATAGTCCCGAACACCAAAGCATGCCACTGGTTATAATCAGAGTAAACAAAGAAAAGGCATACTGGCTTGAAAACCAGAAATATTATCAGGGTTTTATTTCACAAATAGAAGAAAATGAGGAAGTGGAAATGAGCTTTTTAAGTTCATCTCTCCAAGGCTTCGCGCGATGGTTTATGATGTTCGGAGATCATGCTACGATAATACAGCCGGAGGCTTTGAAGGAAGAGGTGCGTAAATTGGTTTTGGCCGTGTCAAAGAAAATGACAGATGATTCAGGAACCAAGAACCAGGAATCAACCTGCCTGCCGGTAGGCAGGGACTTTCCACAAAGTTTGTGATGCAATCTGTCCTGGTTCTTGGCTCTTGATTCTTAGCTCATTCTAAAAAAGTATTTTACTGCTAACCTCCTTATTAATGGTAATGTACCCGGGATACTTCACCATCTTCCCCCCAACATCGATAGTTGGTTTAATCTTTATAGTCACGACACCTTTGCGTTCCGCAGCCCCGCTTTCACCACCCCGCACGAAATCAATGATCTCCTCCATAGTTTTTCCATTGGAAAGGAAAGAATAGATGTTTGAATTAACCCTTACCGGTACTGTTGTAGTTCCTCCCGGCTCAATGCTGACCGTTTGATTCACAAAGCCATTAGCGATTTCCTGGTTTTTAATTAATACGATGTATTCAAACTGGTTTATGGCAGCCTCGGTAGATGTTGGGTTACTAATTGTTAGATTAACCCTGGCTTTCAATGGAATGTTTTTTCTGAACAAAGCAAGGGCCAGCTCAGGTACATTCCGAAGCTCTAAAGTCCTGTTTTTTACTAATTGGCTTACGTCTCTGCCAGCAAGGTAAATACTATCAGCAGAACTTATTTCATAGGTACACTTTTCCAGAGCCTCGATCTGCCGGGCCTGTTTATTTAATCCGCAGCCAGCCAGTAACACGGCAAGCAGCAGCACAATTGTTAATCTTTTCATATATTCCTTAACGCTGAATTCGTGCCAAACTTATTGAATTGTTGTTAGTTGCTGGTAGTTAGTTGTCAGAACCTGTTTTTATTTGTTGAGAATGCCAAATACATTCAAAAGGAGGGTATGATATTAGTATTAGTAAGTAACTTTATATTTATTAATTGGATCTTACTAACAACTAACATGCACCGCTGTCATTGCGAGCCTGCCTACCGCAGGCAGGCGCAGCAAAACCACCAACAACCATGAAATTAAAGTCCCTTAGTATACTAATCACCTTAACCATTATTTCAGCCCCATCATTTTCACAATCAAAAATGTCAGTTCTGATAAGCAATCATACTTTTTCTCCAGAAAAAACTGAGGTAGGGACTTTGCAAATAAATTCTGCCGAAAAGGCTGTGTTCAAGCTTAAGGGAAAAAATGCGAAGATGTTCATCATCCAGGATAATAAACTCTCGATAGTCGAAAAGCATATCAAGCCTGATGTGAAATGGTATGACCTGAATATCCAGGCGAAAACCGGATCATCAAAAGTGACCGAAAGATTTAGAATTGTAAATGATCAGTTTATCAGAAATAGGGTGATTGCTCACCGGGGTGCATGGAAGAATACGGGTGCAGCAGAGAATTCAATAGCGGCACTTCAGCATGCCATCAGGCTTGGCAGTCAGGGAAGTGAATTTGATGTGCATATGTCGGCGGATTCCGTCTTAGTTATAAACCACGATCCAACAATTCAGGGACTGACCATTGCAAAAAGTTCGGCTTCCCAGCTCGGAAGTTTGAAGTTATCCAGCGGTGAAAATATGCCGACGCTTGAAGCATTTCTCAAAGCCGGCCTTAATCAAAACAACACCAAGCTTGTTCTCGAAATTAAACCAACAATCAACAATACAAGGGCATTGCAATTGGCTCAGAAAGCTGTGGCTATGGTGAAAGATTTGAGGGCCCAGGCCTGGATCGATTATATCAGTTTCGATTATAATATCTGTCTTGAAGTGCAACGGCTTGATCCTTATGCAAGAGTTGCATATCTGAACGGGGATAAGTCACCTGCTGTACTCTCTGCCGATAAGCTTTGGGGTTTCGATTATCATTTCAGCGTGTTTCAGAAAAACGAGAGATGGATCGATGAGGCTAAGCAAAAAGGCCTTACTATAAACGCATGGACTGTGAATGATGAGCCATTGATGAAGTGGTTCCTTGATAAAAAGATCGATTTTATTACCACTAACGAACCGGAGCTATTGCTGAGGCTGGTTAATAAGTAAAGTCTTCGTTAAATTGAGCCAAGAACCAAGAGCCAGGAGTCAGGACTTTCCACAAAGCGTTATCACGTAAAACACTTTAAGCCGTTGTACATAATCGTCGGCAAGAGGTCTTGATTCCTGGTTCCTGGCTCTTGATTCTCCTACTGTGGGCTTACCACTAAGAATTTGTACCTTTGAAGCTTGGTAAGAAAGCTAAAAAAAGAGCATAATTTATTGCAAAACTTGCGGGCATTCGGTTCAATGATGCGGCGCTCATTGAGCTTACTAAAAGCAAATGATCCGTTACGGATGGCCGCTGCCACAGCATTTTTCACAACTTTTGCTCTGCCTCCAATACTGATAATCTTTACGCAGTTCTTCCGGATCTTTGCTGATCCAAATGAACTGAGCTCGGACCTTATTGAGCGCCTCGGGCGTATTTTGGGAACAAAAAGTGCAAAACAGGTTGAAGTAACTCTTGATGCAGTTAGCGGATTGAGTCAGGAGCATTATGTTACCGTGCTGGGCTTTATCTTTCTAATGTTTGTAGCTACGACGCTTTTTGATGTTATAAAGAATTCCCTGGGGCAGATATGGGACATCAGGATTAGGCCGCATTCGGGTTTTATATTTCGTTTAAAGTATAGGATAAGGTCTTTGGTTATCATCTTTCTGGCCGGCATCCTTTTTTTTGCCGGGTTATTTCTGGAAGGGTTGCAGGCAATACTCGGAAATTATATTGACGAGCTGTGGGGTAGCGGAGGATTGTTTCTGAATAGGGTGCTGAATGAGCTGGTTTTCGTAGTTTTTGTGAGCATTTGGTTTGCCTGTCTTTTTAGGTTCCTTACTGTGGGCAGGCCAAAATGGAAGATAGCCCTGCTCAGCGGTTTCTTTACCGCCATCTTGTTTACTATAGGTAAATGGATCCTGGGATTACTTTTGATAAATAGTAATATCAGTATGCTTTACGGGACTTCCGGATCAATGGTCCTTATTATGTTGTTCGTTTTCTATTCTGCGCTGATCTTTTACTACGGCGGTTGCTTTGTAAAAGTCCTGAGTGAAGTTTACGATGAGCCCATCCGTCCCGTCAAGGAGGCGTTTATGGTCGAAACGTTAGAAATTAAGGTCTAATAGCCATACAGATAAAGTCTGTTTCCATTTTGGTGAATTAAAAAAATAATTCTCAAACTTCATATTTCCTTCATGTTGGCACATGATCTTTATATCATAATCTCGTATATATAATAAAATGAGATCTGATAAATGGTTATTTACAAAGGAAATCCAGCGTTAGAAGGTTAATGATCGCGATAAGAACCGGTTCCGTGGGACTTAATATTCTAAATGCTTCTATCATATATAATAATCTGAAATACTTTAATGATGGTTTGCCTCATTTTGAGGCAAACTTTCTTTATTTTTGCAATCCATGAAACGTTTACTTTTTTATCATTTGGCTTTTGTCGCAGCTTTTGTTGCACTAACACCGTTAACGTTAACGGCCTCGGACCTAATCGTTGATAAACCAATAAGACGTGAGCTTGCAGAATCACTATTGCTGATGTTTCAGGACTCAACTGCCAAGAAAAAACCATCAGGGAAGGATCAGGATAAGCCGGAGAAACCATCCCAGGATGTACAGGAGGAAAGGCTGAAAGAGGCCCAAAGGCGTGCGATCAAGCAAGTGCCCAGATCTGTACCTAAGCTGAAACCTCAGCCGGTTATAGATCGTGCCAGGATCAATAGGCCGCCAATTAAAGTTCCGAAGTAAGGGATGTGAGGATTTAGATTGTAGCCTGCTCAGTTGACGCGTCAGGCAACAGAGGTTCATATTACTTGCCATTTCGCTGAATTTGCCGCAAGCGTGTTTATTTCGCAGGATACAACTGCTGTTCGAAAGAGTCAAACTGCAAAAATTCATTCGTTAACGATCGCAGCCATTTATGGCACCAATGCCAATTACTATGGTCGAACAGCTAAAGAAAGTTTACCTTATTTTTTTTAACTTGAGTTTATATTATCAATTCTGATTTTGAAAGTTCTGCTGATAGAAGACGAAAAGACGCTCGCTTACGAGATCGAAGCATTCCTAAAGAAAGCATTTTATATCTGCGACCTTGCGCATAACGCGAGGAAGGGGCTGGAGATGCTGGGAATGAACCCCTATGATTTCATTTTGCTGGATCTCGGACTACCTGATCTGGATGGATTAAAAGTACTTCAGGAGGCCAAGAAGCTAAATCCGGACGCCGCTTACATAATTCTCACAGCACGGGGGAATATCGAGGACCGCATAATTGGCCTTGACCTTGGTGCTGATGATTATCTGCCAAAGCCGTTTTCACTGCTTGAGCTTCAATCAAGAATGCAGGCAATCTCCAGGAGAAAGTTTAATCTCAATACCCAGGAAATTAGCTTAGGGGAATTCGCAGTAGATCTTCAGAAAAGAATTGTTAGCCATACCCTACACGAAGTGGAGCTTACCCGGAAAGAATTTGATCTTCTAAGCTACTTGCTATTGCATAAGAATCGTGTCTTAACACGAATGCAATTAAGTGAGCACATCTGGGGATCATTTGCAGATGATGATTACGATTCTAACTATATTGACGTCCATATAAAAAACATTCGAAAAAAATTAAGCGCTTTTGGCTCGGTCGAATGGCTCGAAACAGTTAGAGGTGTTGGATATAAAATAAGGAAGCATTAGTGAAACTTATAAGCAAGCTAACTTTATTCGTTACTCTATCCAAGCTTGCTGTCGTACTGCTTTTTGTATTTGCTCTGCCGTACCTGGTAGGCGGGATCGCTCGTGATTATACAGACTCCTATCTCCGCCAACAGAAAGAAAAAGTGTTGGAAGTAGTTGCGAAAAATGGAGTAAACACCTATTTGCAGGGCGAAGACAGCTATGGTAGCTATACAATGCTTAAAGAAGAGTATATCTCTCTTGAACCCGTTGAAACGAGCTTCAATATTGATACAATTTATACTGGCGAACGTATCATAGAAGATGACACGCTCAGTTATCGTGTGCTTGAGCACGCATTTCTGGCGAGAGACAAAAAATATTTAATGGAAGTTGGCAAAACCACCGCTACAATTGATCAGTATAACCGGCCTTTACAAAAAATAGCAACATATGTGCTTCTGGGCCTGATTCTTTTCACCCTCATCATAGATCTTTTCTACACGCGTTTTCTGCTCCGTCCGTTGGAAAAGATAATCCGTACAAAGATCAGCAACCGAAAATTCCCCTTCAACGAAAATTCTGTTCCCATAAAAACTACAACCACAGATTTCAGTTTTCTGGATACGTCGCTCATTAACCTTATGCAGCAAATTCACGAAGCCTTTGAAAAGGAGCGTGAGTTCACTGCCAACGCATCACACGAGCTTATGACTCCTATTGGCATTCTTCAAAACAAGATCGAGAACCTGATGGGAGAACCTGAATTGAGTGAGATGGTTCAGGAACGTCTGATAGGTATGCAAAGGACTCTAAACAGGCTTAAGCGGATTGTTCACTCTCTTCTTCTTATATCACGGATAGAGAATGATCAATATAGTAAAAATGAGTCTACCTCGTTGTATGAACTATTCTGTGATATTCAGGAGGAAATTAATCACCGCCTTAATGAAAAGGAAATAACAATGCATGTTGATATTTCAAAAGCGGTTGTGCTTAAGGGTATAAACCGGGATCTCATATTTCAGCTGATGTACAATTTAATAAACAATGCCATTAGATATAACAAGCAGAACGGTAGTATCCGCATATCTAACAAGATGATGGTAAATGGTTCTTGTGCAATAACAATCAGCGATACTGGAATTGGAATCCCCAAAGAGGATATAAGCACAATATTCAACCGTTTCAAAAAAGCTAATAAGTCTGAAGAGGCCGGCGGCTATGGTCTTGGACTTTCTATCGTTAAAAGTATTGCAGATTATCATTCCATAACTATTGAACTTACTTCTGAAGTAAATGAAGGGACAGAGTTTATAATCAACTTCCCCTGCGATCTTATCCAATAGGTCTGTAAACCCAGTTTGTTCGTCGTCCAAAAGAACGAAACCCGAATAGGATGCGTATTTTACTTAAAAGATACCGGGGTTAGAACGGGCCTTTTTATTTAAAGAAGATCCTTTAAGACTACCCAAACATTATCTGCTAAGATCCGGTGCCCTTCAGTCGTAGGGTGTATACCATCAGATTGGTTTAAATTGGATACTCCGCCGACCTTATCGAGAAGGAAAGGCACTAGTGCCATATTATTTTTGTCTGCGATCTGTTTGAAGATAACGCTGAAATCAGACGCGTACTTTGAACCCATATTTGGAGGTACCTGCATGCCAGTCATAACTAGCTTTGCTTCGGGATATTTTGCCTTAACCTGGTCGACGATGTCTTGCAGGTTTTTTGCCGTTTCGGAAACAGGAATCCCTCTTAACCCGTCGTTAGCACCCAGCTCCAGTATAAAAACATCAACTTTTTGTTTTAAGATCCAGTTAATTCGCGCCTTTCCGGCAGCTGTTGTCTCGCCGCTTAAGCCAGCGTTAGTAATTTTGTATCGGAGATTTAAAGAATCAATTTTATTTCCTATTAGCGCGGGGAATGCTTCGTCAGGCTCTACACCAAGACCAGCCGTTAAACTGTTGCCAAAGAAGAGAATGTTCTTTTTCTGAGTGCTGTCCGCTGTGGGCAGACTATTGTTCTTTGTAGTTTCTACGGGCTGATTAATACTTCCTCCACAGGAACTGAGGATAAATCCTGAGATAAGCAGGGATATGATGTTTTTAAACATGGTTCTTCTTTAGAAAAGCAAAATTACGATTTCTGGTTCATACCTGAGACCCCTTGGGCGCATGCGTCTCTTCTTCCACAGTGTAACATCTCCAGCTTGTGACCACAAACACTTGCAGAATTTTTAAAATACACACACTCTCACTACTTTCAAATTCATTATTTTGCAAGAATACCAGACTAGAATAACCTTAACCGAATCCGCGTGGACATTATCCTGAATATTCAAAATCTTACTAAAACATATCAGAGTGGCGGAAGTACCCTTACTGTCCTCGACAATATCAGCTTCGAGCTTGAGGCGAAATCTACGATGTCAATTGTAGGCCCGTCAGGAAGCGGAAAAACTACTCTTCTTGGTCTTTGTGCAGGTTTAGACAGATCAAGTTCTGGTATGGTTGAACTAAATCATATAAGATTGGATAATCTAAGTGAGGATCAAAGGGCACAGGTTAGGAATCAACACGTAGGATTTATATTTCAGAACTTTCAATTGCTCCCCACCTTAACAGCAATTGAAAACGTTATGGTTCCTTTAGAACTTAGGGGAGAAAAGAATATACGCTCCCGTGCTGCCGATCTTTTAGATAAAGTCGGACTTGCTGATCGGGGCCATCATTATCCAAGTCAGCTGTCAGGAGGCGAGCAACAGCGGGTGTCGTTGGCACGGGCTTTTTCAAATTCCCCAAAGATCCTTTTCGCCGATGAACCTACTGGAAATCTGGATGCGGAAACAAGCGAAAAGGTTGTAAAATTAATTTTTGATCTGAACAAAGAAGCTGGTACTACGCTTGTTTTAGTAACACACGATCTTGAACTGGCGTCCAGGACTCAGCGGATAATCCG
>NZ_JBBJNI010000107.1:8003-14680 GCF_037719425.1 Daejeonella sp.
AGGGCGGCTCCCTTATTTCTGACGAATTAACCTCTGCTGAAATCCTTGACAAAACAAATTATGCCGCAGGATAAACACCTATCCGAAGGAATTTCCAAACCGGGTTTAAATTTCAGCTGGCTGATATTAATGGCCTGGCGAGACAGCAGGCGTAACCGTTCGCGTTTATTTCTATTTATTTCTTCAATCATTCTCGGGATAGCAGCACTCGTGGCGATCTACTCATTTGAGTACAATCTTCGCCAGGATATCGACTCACAGGCAAAAGGCCTTCTTGGTGCAGATATGGTTATTGAAACCAATAAACCTGTCAAAAAGGATATTCTGCCAGTACTTATGGCACTTGGTAATAAACGGTCTGAAGAACGAACTTTTGCTTCGATGATATATTTTCCCAAGAGCGAGGGGACCCGATTGGTAAATGTCAGGGCCTTAAAAGGGGGTTATCCATATTACGGAGTTATAGAAACAACTCCGGTGAATGCAGGCCGATCTTTTCGGGATGCGAAGCATGCTTTGGTTGATAAAACGCTGATGCTCCAATTCGATTCTAACGTCGGGGATTCTATAAAAGTTGGTGAGCTTACATTTATGATAGTTGGTATTCTTAACAAAGCGCCCGGCCAAACTGGTTTCTCAGCCTCGGTCGCTCCTGTTGTCTATATTCCCTTGCAATACCTCGAACAAACGGGCCTGTCTCAAAAGGGTAGCCGTATCAACTATAACTTCTATTATAAATTTGATAAGAATATCAATGTAGATGCCCTCGCTAAAAAGCTGGAGCCACGTCTTGAAAAAGCTGAAATGGATGCGGAAACCATTGAGACCCGTAAGCAAAATACCAGTCGTTCGTTTGAAGATATGACAGAATTTCTTGCGCTTGTAGGGTTTGTTGCACTTTTGCTGGGTTGTATCGGGGTAGCAAGTGCAATTCACATTTATATCAGGGAAAAGATCAGTACGATCGCGGTTCTCCGATGCCTTGGCGCTAGTTCAAAACAGGCATTCATCATCTATTTGATTCAAATCGTTGGCATCGGCCTGATAGGTTCTTTGATGGGCACTATTTTAGGAACCTTGATACAGCAATTTTTGCCGGTAGTTCTTAAGGATTTTCTTCCCGTAGTGATTACGGTGGCCATTTCGTGGGCTGCTATAGCCCAGGGATTATTGTTGGGATTAATTATTTCTATTTTATTTGCGTTACTCCCGCTCGTTTCGGTTAGAAATATATCGCCGCTTAATACCCTCCGCCTTTCATTCCAGGAAACATCTTTATTTAAGGATCCTGTTAAATGGCTTGTGTATGTGATGATCGTGCTCTTCGTATTCGGTTTCACTTACCTGCAAATGGGGTCCGTCAGAAAGACCATGTATTTCACCGGAGGGGTTCTGTTCGCTTTCATTGTGTTATCAGCTTTAGCTTACGCGATGATGTGGCTGGCGAGGAAATTCTTTCCGTCCTCGTGGAGTTATCTGTGGCGTCAGGGCTTCGCTAATTTATTCCGTCCTAACAATCAAACACTGATTCTGGTAGTCTCTATTGGCTTAGGAACGGCGTTTATTTGTACCCTTTTCTTTGTTCAGGGTATCCTGATCAATCGTGTTACGATGTCGTCGAGTAAGAATCAACCGAATATGGTTTTATTCGATATTCAGAGTGAGCAAAGGCAAGCGATTTCTGATCTTACTAAGAGCATGAATCTTCCCATCATACAGGAGGTTCCTATTGTAAATATGAGGATGATTGAAATCAAAGGCCGGGATACAGCAAGCTTTAAGAAAGATAGTACGGCCTGGGGTGCTCGACGTGCCCTGGATCGTGAATACAGAGTAACGTATCGCGATAGTCTGAGCGATTCAGAAAAAATAATTGAGGGCAAATGGTCTGGGACGGTTAAGCCAGAACAACCAGTACCAGTGTCTCTCGAAGAGGGTTTTGCACGTCGTATTGATGTTAAAATCGGTGATAAGCTGACATTCAATGTTCAGGGAGCTCCGATGGAAACCGTGGTGGGAAGCATACGTAAGGTTGACTGGAACCGGATCCAGACTAATTTCCTCCTGATATTTCCAAAAGGAGTACTGGAAGATGCGCCCCAGTTCCATGTGTTATTGACCCGGGTGCCGTCAAATGAAGTATCCGCTAATTTCCAGCAAGCCGTTGTTAAAACTTATCCAAATATTTCGATGATCGATCTTGGCCTTGTGCTCAGCGTGCTGGATGAGATTCTCACGAAAATGGGCTTTGTTATCCGGTTTATGGCAGGTTTTAGCATAATTACAGGTTTGATCGTATTAATCGCATCCGTCTTGATCAGTAAATACCAGCGCATCCGCGAAAGCGTTCTGTTGAGGACTTTAGGTGCAAGCCGCAAGCAGATCCTAATAATCACAGCCCTGGAATATTTTTTCCTTGGCGCTCTGGCTGCAGGTGCGGGAATTGTTTTGTCATTGCTCGCTAGCTGGGGATTAGCTAAATTTAGTTTTGAAACCAGCTTTACTCCTCAAATGCTGCCTATATTAGTATTGTTTACTATAATCTCCTGTTTAACAGTTTTAATAGGATTGTTTAATAGTCGGGGAATCCTTAATAAACCACCCCTGGAGGTGTTAAGAAGTGAGGTCTAAGTATTATTATGAGAATAATTCTATTTATAGGGATTGGGAGTTTTATCGGCGGCATTTTACGCTACCTTCTTTCCCAACTTATCCAAAATAAGGTTCTTCAGGTTTTTCCTTACGGAACCTTAACTGTGAATATAATCGGGTGTTTCCTTATTGGAATCGTTTACGGGCTGGCCGAACGGTCCGGCCTGTCGAACGAATGGAGATTATTTCTTGCTACGGGAATTATAGGTGGTTTTACGACTTTCTCCGCCTTTTCTTACGAAAGCATCTCCCTGATGCGGGATGGACAGGCAGGGCCGGCTTTACTCTACGTGGCTGCCAGTGTCGTGCTTGGGTTACTTGCAACTTATATTGGGCTTTGGGCTGTTAACTACGGGCAATGAGTCGTTCGCTTGCAGGAAGCCCATTTCTCGAATCTCATGGCTTACTTATAGGTCGTTGCTCGAAAACGTATCTCCCTGATTAACATCACCGGTTTCATAGCCCTTTTTGAACCATTTCATACGCTGGGCCGAAGAGCCGTGAGTGAAGGAATCAGGTACAACGTGGCCCTGCGATTGTTTCTGGAGCCTATCATCGCCAATAGCGCTGGCGGCAGTTAAGGCTTCTTCGATATCGCCATCTTCAAGTACGCTCTGTCCGTCCTGTTGTAGGTTTTTAATATAGTTGGCGTAAATCCCTGCATAGAAATCAGCTTGCAATTCCAACTTGACAGAAAGGCGATTATACTCTGACTCACTAACTTGTCCCCGCATACTTTGTACTTTATTTGAGGTTCCGAGTAAATTTTGCACATGATGTCCAACCTCGTGAGCTATCACATATGCCATGGGGAAATCTCCCCCAGCTCCAAACCGGTTTTTAAGTTCTTGCTGAAAAGTCAGGTCGAGATAAACTTTCTGATCTGTCGGGCAGTAAAAAGGTCCTGTTTGAGAACTTGCTGATCCGCATGCCGAGGCAACGGAATTATCAAAAAGCACAATTGTAGGCCGGTCATAATCCTTTCCGTTCGCTTTGAAAATATTACTCCACATTTCATCAGTATCCGCAAGTACAACATCAGCAAACTTCCCCGCATCATCGGTAGGAGAACCAACCTTACCTTCCTGCTGTGTACCTTCGCCTAAAGGCAACTGGCTTAACAATTGGGTTGCATCCTGACCGAAAAGCAATCCTAAAATTAATACCAGGATACCACCGCCACCAAGAGCCATTCCACCGCCGCTCATTCCGCGCCGGTCATCAATATTTCCGCTTCCGGTTCTACCTAACCATTTCATATGAATATATTTAGTTTTGGATTAACATCCGGCTGAAGCAAAGGTTTTATATCAGCAGATAAATATTATTAATGTGCTCTTTCGTAAACAACCTTACCGCCCAAAATCGTTTTCAGGACCTTAACATCTCTGATCTTTTCAGGAGCTATTTTTGTGATATCCTCATCCAGAATAACGAAATCAGCCAGCATCCCTTTTTTCAGCATCCCTTTTTTTGTCTCATCAAATGACGCAAAGGCAGCGCCGGAAGTATAAGCTTTCAATGCCTGTTCTACTGTAATTTTTTGTTCAGGCACCCAACCGCCGGGAGTTTTATCATCTATAGTACGACGGGTTACTGCAGCGTATATTCCTTCGAGCGGAGTCGGCGGAGCCACAAACCAGTCGCTGCCAAAAGCCAGCACAACGCCCGCATCCAGAAAGCTTTTAAAAGCATATGTAGTTTTAATTCTTTCCGGCCCAATCACACTTTCTGCCCACCGTCCGTCATCAATAGCGTGATAGGGCTGTACACTCGCAATAACATTCAGTTCCTTAAACCGTTGGAAATCACCCCGCGACAAATGTTGTGCATGCTCAATTCTAAAACGCCTGTCTCGAACCCCATTTTCTTTCTCAACCCGCTCAAAAATGTCAAGCAGCGACGAGATAGCTCTGTCACCAATCGAGTGGATAACCAGTTGGAGCCCTGCTTTATCGGCGGGGGAAATGGCATTGTAAAGTTCCTCCACGGTGCTTACCAGGAACCCGCTGTCTGTTGGAGTATCGCTAAAAGCTTCTTTGAATGCGGCGGTGTGAGATCCAAGTGAACCATCAACAAAACCTTTCAAACCGCCTATTTTTAAATAATCATCACCGCGTCCTGACTTTTCCACTTCTTCAGCCAGCTTCTTCCATGATGAAAGCGGTACGGAGGAATACACCCGGGTTTTTAACGTCTTATTTTTATGGGCTCGCCTGAAGATTTCAACATCGCCCCAGGTTCCCATATTCTGAATAGATGTTACGCCCCGTTCAGCTACATAGTCCATCGCCGTCTGTAAGGCTTGATCTTTGAGCTCATCAGAAGGATCAGTAACGTTTCGGCCAATAAGGTTCATGGCATTATCCTTAAAAATACCCGCTGGTTTGCCATCCTTATCCCTCACGATGGTTCCGCCATCAATATCCGCAGTTTGTAATGTAACTTTCGAAAGGTTAATTGCCAGAGAATTGGCCAGGCCCATATGCCCGTCAAGCCGCTGAATAAACACCGGATGTTTAGGGGTAACAGAGTCGATCCAAGCGGCCTGAGGAAGTTCTCCACCCCAATTGGTATGATCCCAGTCGCCGGCAAGTATCCAGTTACCAGCAGGGATTGTTTTTGCAAAGTCACCTATCCTGCTAATAAACTCCTCTTTAGTTTTTGCATCACGTAATTGCACAGACGAAAGTCCGAAGCCACCATCGATAAAATGAATGTGTGAGTCATTGAAACCAGGAGTAATCATTTTCCCTTTAGCATCAATGGTTCTGGAACTGTCGCCTAGCAGTTTTTCTACTTCAGCATTCATTCCAACGAAGAGGATCTCTTCGCCTTTTACAGCCATGGCTTCAGCCCAGGGCTGATCCGGATTTCCTGTCCAGATGCGGGCATTAACTACGCCCATGGTGGCAGCGCCATCCTTAACAGCTTTACATCCGGTTATAAAAATGACTGTAAAAGTAAAGAGCACCGACAAAGCGCAACTGGTTCCGGGAATCTTTTTAAATGGGTTCATTCGGTTTTTTTTTCTTAATATAATGAATCACCAGTGTCTGGTAAAATAAATGTAAAGGTTCCGGCCTCCGCCGGAATGACAGTTGTTTGTTGGTGCTTAGGAGATCACGGCCTTCGCCGCGATCGGAGTGTAACCCAACCTTACTCAGATTAACTAGTACTAAATACTTTTAATGCCCTCTTAGAACATTTAACGGCAGGTCTCGTTCGTTGCCTCGGATGCACAGGATTTCCGGCCGGCCGTGATCTTAACCGCTGCGGAACTTTTAAGACGTCCCGTACCGGTTCTTCCGCAAATTTATAGAGCTTCACAGGAATATTCCAGCCTATGGAACGAATAAGGACCGACTTATCAAACCTGATCTTTTTTCGTTTTACTTGCAAAGGCTTATCGCTCATGAATTCGGCAATAGCCAGATTCCATGCTGATCGAAAACCGAGCAATGATGCTTTAATACTATATATATCACGTAAGCCCGGCTCTTTAATCACTACCCGGGCGAAGTCAACAGCCTCCGAAAAACGCTTTTGCGCCTGCTTCTGCAACTCGCTGTATATCACCCTGCTCCGGTCAGGGAACTGGCCGAACACAGTTTTCCCGCCGCATTGCCTGAAAAGCAAATGGCGATTAACGCTTCCGCGGAAGCCTGCAAAGATCGGTGATGTCTGGATAGCCATATCTGTGACGTTATACTATTAAATTTACGGATAAGAAGGTTCTGTAACAAAAAAAGTAGCCTGTTTTGACCGTTTTTGGCAGGAAATGACCGCTTTTGACCTGAAGTGAATAGCTCGTTGAACGCTGTGATACCGCTCACACACCGCTCTGACACCGCTTTAGAACCGCTCAAGTACCACTGGTTTTACGTTCAATTATATTTTAAACAAGGATTATCGGGAGATTCTGACTTTCGCCAGAATGACAATCAAGTTTCAGGAATTGGGAGATTCCGGCGAAAGCCCAATGTCATTAAGTTAAGGGTATTCATAATGTACCTTTTTGATTT
>NZ_JBBJNI010000108.1:0-1877 GCF_037719425.1 Daejeonella sp.
TTCCGCGCACTCCTGTGGCTGTCTGGCCGGTAGTTAAACGGAACCCGTCGCTGTGCATGTCCATCGCTGGGCGGGGGTTGGGGGTGGATATTCAATTCTGTAGCATTTTCAATAAAGACCTCGTACATATAATAAAACCCACCACCATGAAAAACATTCTCCTCATAATAATCACATCCCTCCTTTTTACAGCCTGTGAAAAAAATAACACCTCACCTCCCCAATTCCGTATTCAAAACAGGACCCCTTTCACAATTGAATCAGCCACTGTAAAATTAGGCACCAGTACGAACACCTATCCCACAATAAATGCCGGCGAGGTTTCGGAGTTTAAAGTGTTTAGCGATTATGACTATCCTGATATTACGCTCAGGATTAACGGCAAAGACCTTCAGTTTACCATTCAGCCTTTTGAGGGGGGAAGCACAGGGAATGGAAAAACTATAAAGGAAACATGCGTTATTACTTATAATGCCGGGTCCGACAGATTTAGTGTGCATTTCTCACACTGATGTCCAATCAATACGCAGTATTTTAGTCTCTTAGCTCTGACAAAGGAGAGCCGGATTTTCCAAGCCGCTATTTTCTGGCTGTCCTCTATCTGTATTCCGAAGTAAACATTCTGACTAACGTTTAAAGACCAGAAAGTATGATAAGTGCCAGTCCGCCAATGAAAAACAGGAACATACCAGTTAACAGGCGGTTGGTGCCCGCCGGTGAATCTTTGAATTCTTTCCAGACAAATACCCCCCATAACGCTGCAACTAAAGTGGCTCCCTGACCGAGACCGTAGGATATCGCCGGGCCAGCTTTTCCTGCAGCAATCAGGTTAAAGGAATTTCCCAAACCCCAGATCATCCCGCCAAGGATCCCTGTAAAATGCGCATCGAAGCCTCCTTTAAAATAGGCTGCATAGCTTGTAGGTTCTCCTACAAAAGGTTTTTTTATC
This sequence comes from Daejeonella sp., assembly GCF_037719425.1. Lineage (GTDB taxonomy): Bacteria > Bacteroidota > Bacteroidia > Sphingobacteriales > Sphingobacteriaceae > Daejeonella. The sequence continues at coordinate 950 of NZ_JBBJNI010000108.1, forward strand.
AGGATTGTGTTGAAAATGAAGTTGCTTAGAAAAATTCCAACCGAGAAAACAAAAACAGCGGTATACGGAGTCATTTTCCCTGCCGCGGGTGAGATAAAATCATTCATATCCATTGATGCTGCAATAAAGCGGTAAAAAAACGACATTAACAGCCCGGCTACCAAGGATAACATTAATCCTTTGCCCGAAACTTTTTGGTCGGCCCCGGTTTTCCTTTTGTAAGCGACAGCGTTAATTATAACTGCAATTACAACCATTGCAACACCCCCAAAAAGTAAAAGGGGATCACCTGGCTGGGAAGCGCTGTAATTCACAAATACACCCAGGACCAGGGCCAGCCCGATCGCAATGGGGAAGGCAACGGACATTCCTGCGATGGCGATGGCTGCTGAAAAGAGGATGTTGGCCGCATTGAAAATAATTCCGCCGAGCAGTGCGCTGCCTATATTGGAAACGTCTGCCTGTTTAAGATCAGAAATAAAAGTACGTCCTTGCGTCCCTATACTTCCCAGCGTCAACGCTGAAATAATCGAGAATATTAATATGCCTATCACGTAATCCCAGTAGAACAGTTCAAAGCGCCAGGTTTTACTGGCAAGCTTTTGGGTATTTGCCCATGAACCCCAGCAGATCATCGTAATGATGCAAAAGACAATAGCAAGCGAATAGTTTTCAATAATGAACATGGCTTATAGGTTTATCTGATTTATAATTCTATTTGGTGGCAAGCGCCGGCTTTTGTGAGTAAATAACACATTCCATATTTCCGAAATATGATGCCCCTTTAGGATTTGCCAGCTTTACCTTTACAGTGTGTTTCTTATTCTCCAGCGGGTATTTCCAAAAAATATCCAGCCTGCGGGTAATAAAATTAGTAGGCATCATCGCTGTTTCTACTTTTTGTCCATCAAGGTACAGATCGGCCACG
>NZ_JBBJNI010000108.1:1887-10775 GCF_037719425.1 Daejeonella sp.
GGCCACGAACGTATGATCGAATGGCTCGTTATTCTTTTTACGGGAATCCGTCAGGATAAATCCTGTGCCCACAAAATCAAATGAAAGTTCTTTGGTGTTATCCCAATCCAGCTCCAGTTTTTCCTTAGGATACATATTCGGAAAGCTCTCTTCAAATCTAACAGCTTTGGGAGCCTGGACAGGTATCGTAACGTGTGTGGAAGTAACACTTCCACCCTGTTTTTTTATGTTTTCGAGCGCGTGTTTTAAACCAACCTCATATACTCCGTTCAGAGAAAGCGAGGTGTAAGCAAATTTTATATTCTCAGCCTCTTTGAGGCCCATCTTCCAATGTGGAGGTATCTTGTTATAGCCAAGGATGGTCCCTAATATCCCTCCGGCGGACGAAGGATTGCAATCAGCATCCTGTCCTGCCCGCGTTGCAATATCTAGGGTTTTGGTGTAATCTCCGTCCCCGTATAATAATCCAAGGACAACATATGCGGCATTAATGGTCGCATCTATATTAAAAGCATTATACACACCAACCGGACAAGTTAGATCATCAGACCATTTCTTCTGAAGCTCCAGCCATGTTTGATGCCAGTCGTTAGGATATTTCTTATGCCAGCGGATCACATCAGCCATGCATTTATAGAACTTGCTTTGCTGAGGTATGGTTTGTAAACCTTCATTAACCACAAAATGGACATTATCTGAGGTAAATGCCAGGGAATACATTGCTCCCATATAAACACCGCCGTACCAGCCATCTCCATAGTTCATAATATGCCCTATTTTGTCACTGATCTCAGAGGCCGTATTGGGCATGGCCGGACTCATCAGGCCCGCGTAATCCGCTTCAATCTGATAGTCAATGTCATCAGCATGAGGATTGTTACGCCAGTGTCCCGACTCTGGAGCTTTCATCCCATGCAATATATTATAGCGTGCAGCCTGATTGGCGTGCCAGAGCTTATACCCCGCATTTGCAAATCCGTTTGCAAAGGAATCGACTGGTGCATCGAGGCCCAACCGTTCAAACACCTCAACAAAAGTGAGGTCCATATAAAGATCGTCGTATAAACCAGGAATTTCCGTCATGGTCTTTTTTAAGTATCCATCGTACCATACAAGGGGCTGGTACTCCTGGATAAACGTCCCATTAAACTTGAATTCGTAGGGTCCTCCATAAGTTACGCCGATCGTTTGGCCGGCCCAGCCTCCTTTTATTTTATCCCGTAACTTATCAATTGACAGTGTAATAGATGCTGGCTTAACAAACGAATTATTTTCAGTTTCAGAAGGTGTATAACTGCACAGACAAAGTACTGCTATGCTATAGAGAATATATTTTTTCATACGGTGGTTATAATGGATTGTTTATTTGTCAGACATTGCTTGTGATAGTTTAAGATTGCCGGGAGGAAATCCGAACTTACTTCTCGATCACAGCCTCAACATCCGCTAACGAATCTGTTTCACTCCGAAATGGCGCTGATGATTGTGCCCCCAGCCTGGTGACGGATATTGCTGCGGCCCGGCAAGCAAAAATAGTTGCCTCTACAATGCTTTTGTTTTCGGCCAGGGCGACCACCAATGCACCGTTAAAAACGTCTCCTGCAGCGGTTGTATCGACTGCCTCGACCTTTACTGCATTGATATGGGTAAATTCGCCCTTATCCAACACCAGGGCACCTTTGGGACCAAGAGTCAGGATAACCGTTTCTACCCCTTTATTCTTAATTATTTGAGCAGCCTCCTTGGCATCATCGATGTTGTTAACGGTCATACCTGAAATCATTTCGGCCTCTTTCTTATTTGGTGTGATGACCGAAACATTGCGTAAGAGCTCATCTGACAGTTCGCAGGCTGGAGCCGGATTCAACACCACCTTCACCCCCTTTGCCGCCGCGGTCGAAGCCACGTATTCTACAGTATTTAAAGGGATTTCAAGCTGCATCAGTACAATCATCGACCCTTCAATGGCTTCCTTTGCCTTATGGATATCAGCGGGGCTCAATGTAGCGTTAGCTCCCGATGCTACTACAATACAGTTCTCTGCATCTTTGTCAACGGTAATTAAGGCCACACCGGAAGGATTTTTAGGATCAGATAGCAAGTAAGATGTCTTAATACCCTCGTCTTCAAACAATTGCACCGACTGCCGCCCAAATATGTCATTGCCGGTCTTACAGATGAAAGTGATGTTGCCTCCCAGCCTTGCCGCAGCAACTGCCTGGTTAGCGCCCTTGCCTCCGGGATTCATGAAAAACACTCCGCCCAAAATTGTTTCTCCGGCGCCCGGCAGGTGTTCTGCCTTGATTACCATATCTGTATTTGAACTTCCGACAATTACAATTGCTGGCTTAGCTTCCATAATTAACTTCCTTTGCTTTAGCATGTAAAAATATATTTACGTTATAATGAAGTGATACCAGTTCACACAAGAAATAGATAATCCTAAATATAATTATTAACCGAATTTATTATATTTAATTATCGGAAAACTTCAAAAAGTTTTTTCGAATCTAAGCAAATCGGATAACCCTAACTTAAATGGCAAAAACAAATACTCTAATATTGTTAATTGCCGCTCTATCCAAAGGCGAAAAACGATATTTCAAACTCTATACCTCTCTGCAGAAGGGACAAAAGGATTATTTAGTCCTCTACGATTTGTTGCAGAAAAGTACGGACGAGGATGAGACCCGGGCTAGTTTCGCCAAAAAAAAACCGGATGCGTCCTACGAGACGACAAGTAAATATTTGTATAAAGTTCTTACAGATTGTATGCTTCACTTAAGGACCGATCAGGATAAAAGCTCGAGGCTGGTTTCGGCCGTTTTGAAGGCCAACATAATGTTTGAGAAATCCCTATATGAAGAAGGATTTAAACAGCTTCAAAAAGTCCAGGCCTCTGCTGAGCAATATGAACAATATATCATTCAGTTGTGGGCCGCAAGGCTGGAATTATATTATCTGTGTAACCTGAATTTTCATACGATCACGGAATCGGAGCTAATACAGAAGCAAATGAAGATACAAGAGATCCTGAAATATGCACGTAATATCCACCAGCATACCTCTTTGTATGAATTACTCCGTCACCGGTTGTTATATAAAGGCAGTGTGCGGACACAAAAACAAAAGGAAGAGCTGAACGACCTCGTAGTGAGTGAGCTCAACATCATTTCCAATCCCCTGGCAGAGACGTTTGAAAGTTATAAAACTCATTTGTTATTTCAGGCTCACTATTTTATCACCGTAAATGATTACCGGTCAGCTCTGAAAACCTTTTATGAACTGGATGAATTGTTTGAAGAAAATAACTATCTGTGGATAGATTCCCCGGTCGATTATCTTTCTACGATCGAGGGTATACTGGACAGCCTGCAAACGATCGGGCGGTATGATGAGATGCATTATTTTCTGGAAAAATTACAGCGTCTTGAAAATCAGTCTGCATACATTGGTGTAATGATTCAGCGCGTGATATTTATTTATAAAGTAGCAAGACATTTAGACAGAGGTGAAACGGAAGAAACTGAACTGTTAAAAAAGGAGTTCGAAGAGAAGCTTTTCAAAAAGATCCATTTGCTCGACCTAAGCAAGCAAGCTGAAGTATATCTCTATACGGCTTTGATTTATATAGGGAGCAACAATATCTCAAAGGCACATTACTATTTGAACCGGATTCTATTGGAAAGCAAACTCTACTACGCCCTCCCTGTCTACCGGACGTTTCGTCTCATACATTTACTGGTGCACAACGAGCTTGGCAACCATGATTACATAGAGTATGAGACAAGATCGATAAAACGCAGCCTGAGCACCAGTCAGACCAAAACATACTTGCTGGAGAAGATCATTTTAAAATTCATACAGCAATCCGCTTCATCCTCCGGAAGTCGGGGAAAGCTTGCCTTGTGGAAAAAATTCAAAACGGCCTTTGAAGATATCAAGTCAGATAAATATGAGATCCAGATCCTTAAAATATTTGATTTCAGCTCCTGGATCGAGGCTAAGCTCTGCAAAAAATCATTCTCAGTTCTGCTCAAAGAAAAGTACAAGATAACAACACTGGAGCCCATTGAGGCTGGTAATTAGAAAACATTCATATTCCCGGTATTAGAATGTCGTCCCAAAAAATGTGATACTGTTGAGCCGCTATTGTGCGGTCTCAAAATATGTTCGCGGCCCGGATGTCCTGGAACCGGCCTGGTAATAAGGTATAAGGGTTATGTCTGAATCCTGGATTTTAAAAACAAGGGATCTGCCATCCTGCATAACAGGTATTGAAATTCGTTTCAATATTTTCCCTGGTTGATCTACGCCAGGTTTGAAATTACTGAAAGGTTCCACAGATGGCTTTTCTGAAATCTTTTGGGCTAAAGCAACCGGTCCGTAAGAAAATGCCACCCATTTTTTCCCCTTTTCTCCCTCCTGAACATGCATTTGGAGTTTGTAATCCATATCGATAGAAAGCTGATCACCTTTGGCCAAGCGGCTGCTGACCTGATAATACCCCCTGACGTTTAATGTTGTATTTATTTTTTTTCCGTTCAGACTAACCTGCTTTAACGTACTTCCATCTGGCAATCTGAATTCAACCGGGAAGGTTTTTGCCAGACCCATTTCAAAAAGAATTTTCGCCGAAGAGCTGAAAGGGAAATTGCTTTCAATTTTCAGCTTTCCGCCTCCAAACTGGCCGGATAAGGCAATAGTTGACGGGGTAAAATTGTTTATTGACAGAACATTTCCATTTCGCCCAACCAAATGGTCTGAGAACATTTCTAATCCTCTGGGCCCGCTGGAGGCACAGCAATGCATAATCGGAACATATGGAGGCGATGTTTCATTTGGCTTAGTATAGTAACACCAATCTATTCCATCCGAATGCTGCCCGCCCATAAAATGATTGAACAGTGTCTTTTCCGCTTCTGCGAAATACTTCGCCAAACCGGTGAGCTCCAACAAATGCAGATTTAATTGTATCCAGGTAACTGTAACGCAGTTTTCAACAACTATCTCGCCGGGATTGAAGGCCTCGGTATGCGCAAAGCATTCTTTATTGCCATTGTATCCCATTTTTCTGGTCCACGGTCCTCCCGTACTCAGAACGTGACTTTTCTGGATCTGCTGCCACCCACTCAACACTGTTTGCAGGTACTTTTCATTACCCGTATTTTGATACAATCGGAGGTAGCCCAATAGGTTTGCCATCAGCTGATAGGCCTTGCCATCCCCGGGCTCAACCACACTTTCGTTCTTAAGCATTGCACCCATTAAGTTCAAACCGGCGTTGCTTTCACTTCTGGCGACGATCTCCTCGGCGAAGTCGAGATATTTTTTATCCTTTGTTCTTTCAAAAAGCATTACGATCGATTCCAGCAGTGTAGTTGCGGAAATTCCTTTCCGGGTGCCGTATTTTGTAATATCCGCCTTTCCTTTACCATAAACGCTGATTAACAGATCCGCTTCTCTTTTACAGGCATCCACGATCTTTACGCTTGGATTATATTTTTCATAAGCAAGTAAACCGTAGAGATTATACCGGTCTGTCCATACATCCCATCCCACTGAATCGGCGGGTGTGTTGTAAAAGCGCTGTTCCAGCTTATAGGTGCCCATATATCCATTGGGTAACTGTGTGGCGAGCAAGCGGGCCACGGTTGCATCTAACAGCTTTTTCAGCTTCGGATCCCGCGTGCTTTCATAGGCAAGAGTCGCTGCATGGATCCATTTTCCTGCATGTTCTCCCTGCCAGAGATGTTCCCCCGGACGATTCTCAAAACCTTTAAGTAAGAAATCTGAAGTTCCTACAAACCATAGGCGTTTATCGCGCCAGAGATCAACTCTTTCACCCAGAAATCCACTTTCATCGAGTGTTTCAAGAGCCTGCCACTTATTTTTTATTTCTTTCTTTTCCTGGCGGGCAGAAGGTATCTGGCCAACCGAAAACTGGCTGATTAAAAATGTCCCTAAAAACGGTGCATACAAAAATAGTTTATTCATCATTCAGGGTCTATGTGATTTAAATACTGTCGACGGAATATACTCCGGGTTAGGGGTCATTTCCCGGGCAGACACGGACTTCTTCCATGCATGCAGCAGATTCCTGAGTTCCCGAACCTTTCCCGGCTCTGACTTTGCCAGGTCGTGCTGTTCCCCTATATCTTTTTTCAGATTAAACAGCTGCACGGTATTGCCTTCATAATATTCCAGCAATTTATAATCTCCGCTTCTTATAGCACCACCGGGGCTTTGCTGACCATGATTGCTGTAATGCGGGAAGTGCCAGTACAACGCCTTTCTGCGAATGGTACTTTCACCCTTAAGCAGCGGAACGAGGCTCGCCCCATCGACATGCTGCTCAGGTTTCTGAGGTAAACCAAGCATTTCTAATATGGTGGGGTAAAAATCGGTGCCGATTACAGGAACGTTACTGACTGCACCATGCTGACCGAATTGCGGCCATTTCACAATCAAAGGCACACGAATACCGCCTTCATAGAACCATCCTTTGGCACCTCTCAGTGGAAGGTTGGAGGTTGAGAATTTCGAATCGAGACTCCCTGCAGAAACTACGTTCGTTGGTTTCCCCATATTTGCCGCTGCCATCCCACCGTTATCAGAAACGAAGATCACAATGGTTTTTTCGTCAAGGTTGAGCTCTTTCAGTTTCGCCAGGACATGCCCCATGCTTTCATCGACACTTTCTACCATTGCTGCAAATTCCACGTTATCCTGGTGTTGCTTGATCTTAACGGTCCTATTGGGTAAATTACCAAAACCTTCATAGCCTTCCTGACTGAGGAACTTATTCAACTGCTCCCTTGTAAAGGGTTCAGGAGTATCAGGATTGCCTTCCAGGATGAAACGTTCGCCGCCTGGGCGCTTGATCCGGCTTAATTTTTCAGTATATTTTTTTACCAGATCGGGTCGCCCCTGAATTGGGTCATGCACAGCAAAATGAGAGAGGTAAAGAAAAAAGGGAGCATCTTTATTTTTCTCTATATAGCGGATGGCTTCACTTGTCAGGCGGTCTGTAAGATATTCTCCTTCCGCCCCCCCCTCCAAACCGGCCATGTCGTATGGAGCAAAAAAACCTTTATTAGGCCAACCCTTGTTCCAATCCGTAAGGAGCCTTTCTTTAAATCCATGTTTCAGAGGCGAGGATTCTTCTTCACCCAGATGCCACTTTCCAAAAATCGCCGTTTGGTATCCATTCTCTACCAGTACTTCTGGCAGGGTATTCTCCTTAAAGGGCAGATGCTGATTGATAACCACATTCTTCAGCTTCTGGAAGGGGAAATCCTGACGTCCCGTAAGCCAGTCAGTAAGATTAAGGCGTGCGGGGTACTTTCCTGTCATGATACTAGCCCTGCTTGGGGAACATACGTGACAGGTTGAATATGCCTGTGTAAAACGAACTCCTTCCTTTGCAAACCGGTCAATATTGGGAGTTTCATAAAAGCTGCTGCCGTTTACACCAATATCACTCCATCCCAAATCATCTACCAGGAAAAAAATAACATTCATCTTCTCTCTTTGCCCGGCCGCGGATTGTGAGTTCCGGGGAAGAACTGCCTTCTTAAAAGCTGTTTGCCCAAAGGCGCTTATACTCAATCCAAATATTAGAAAGGATAAGACCAATTTTACCATGTTCATATTTTCACTGTTAGTATGTAGTATCGGCCATCCTAATTATCCCGCTAAAATTCTATTAGGGATGATATTCAAAAGCTCCCCGATCAGGCAAAGCTCCATATGGGATCGGATATCCTACATGATCAAATAAATATCCCAAATCACGCCCGGTATTCTTAGCGGGGCTGGTAGACAAAATACTGAAATCTGTTGCATTTAGACCTGCAATATTTACAAACTTAGCATCGCCATACGTAGGTTCAACACCAGGTCCTTCCCCACCCATAACCAGGTTTCCCACAGCATAATAATGGTTATTCTTAATAAAGCTTCCGGGAGCGCCGCCTCCGACGACGTTAAAAACTTTAACATCATATTTTGTCATAATAATATTATTTCGAAATGAATTCCCCGTCGCAGTACCTTTAAGGAGAAAAACTCCAAGTTCATTAGCATTAATTTTACGTCGTAAAATGGTGTTGTTATCAACACTACAATTTTTTGCAAACCTTAGCTTAACGAAAGCCTGATAATCATCACTCACATTAAACTTTATTTTCCAGTCTTTATATAGCGGATTCGCGACAACATCATCGAATACTGTTTCCAGAAAACCACAGTTACCCCGGGTAAAGTTATGTGTAAGGGTAATATTATACTTATTATAGCGTCCATCATCAATCTCAAACGCACCGCCGCCAACACCGTTATAAAAATGTGTCGGATCGGGATCTGTCACCATCATATTTATAATTGTATTATTACTAACTGTCTGAAAATCCGCTCCGATCCAAATACCAAGAGGACCCCAGTTCCAGGTAGGGTCGCCTTTTAATGCCCGGTTACAGTCATGGATATAATTATAGGAAATCAAGGCATATTTTCCATTACTTCTGATTCCGGCTACACAGTCGAAAAACTCATTGTTTCTAACCGTACAATTATCAGAGCCGCGGGATATGTGAACCGCACCCATTTCCCACACAATCCAACCGCCGTCTGATGTATATGACCCATTTACAAAAGCTTTGGTATTATGGAAGTAAAGATTTTCGACGATTACATAATCACCGTTTATTCTTATACAGTTGCCGAAATTATCCTGAGCAAATACAGGATTCGTGAATTTTGGTGCCGGATCCGCAGCATTTCCATAATCCGTAATCGTAATTTCACTGCCTGCAATCCCGGAATAATTAACAAAGAATGGTATCGTAAAGCTCGAACCTCTTTTGAATCGTACTATGTCTCCCGGG
>NZ_JBBJNI010000108.1:10785-14392 GCF_037719425.1 Daejeonella sp.
TTGGATATGGTTTGCCAGGGCGCCGTGTCGGTGGTTCCGCTGTTAGTGTCATTACCGTTCGTTGAGTCAATATAATAGGTAATGCCAACAGCGGAAGTAGTCGGATTGGTTTTTCTATTGCTGGCAATCACTTGCGGATCGCTAGCTTCAATCTTACTTTTAGTACAGGCTGCTGAACTGATTATAAAAATTAAGGCTAATATTTTAGTTAGAATTCTCATAATTTTTGTGTTTAAGTTTCATAACTTTTGTTTAATTATCTATAATATTTTCGTTTATTACCAATTTGGGTTTTGCGTTAAATTCGGGTTGAGTTCTCTTTCACTTTGAGGTATTGGCCATAAATAATCGCGGTTCTTATTAAATAAGGTATTCCACGGTAAAATTTCGACTGTTTTCAAAGCCCCGTTATTATCTACATAGTTCATTCCATACATTTTGCCAGGCAGTACGGTTTCAGCTATCCGCCAGCGACGGATATCGATATACCTCAAACCCTCAAAAGCCAGTTCTACCAGGCGCTCCTGCCTCACAATATCCCGCATTAAAGCCTGAGAAGCTGCCACGGTTAAAGGGGGCATATTTACGTCAGGTCTCTGGCGGACTTTATTGATCGCATCTAAAACCGACTGATCTATCTGGTTAGCCTCAATTTTCGCCTCGGCATAAGTCAGCAGCACTTCGGCGAAACGCTGGAGTATAATGTTAACTCCTCCATTAGAACCTTGTGGCAGATCTTCCTTATTAATATACTTCTCCACATTGAAACCCGTATTGGTAGCTAGAAATGTGGATCCAACGGCGTCATTGGTACCACTTCCAGGCCTTGAATTATATATTTTGTTGTCAGGCAGAACATCCCCGGGAACAAACACCGTGAACTTCAGGCGCGGGTCCCGGTTCTTATAGGGATCGCGGGGATCGAATCCGCTCGTTGGATCATTTATGCTCTTACCATTTGTCATGGTATAAGCATCAACCAGCCTTTTATTCGGCACATAGCGGCTCTGGCTGCTTAACTGACTGTAAGGAGCCATAAGCTGGAATATATTATTGCGATACGTATCCTTTACAAATTCAATATCGAAGATCACTTCGGTATTATTCTCAGCAGCATACGTGAACAGTTTTTCGTACGAGGAATAGATGTTGTATACATTCAGATCCATAACCTGCTTTGCAGCAGCCGCAGCCTCCGTGTTACGGCCGGCATAAAGCATGGCCCTGGCCTTAAGCCCCAATGCAGCGCCTTTTGTAATTCTTCCCTTTTCTGTCTGTGTGTTCGGCAGGAGGGCGGCAGCTTCTGTCATCTCGGTTGAAATAAAATCCCAAACCTTGGCAACAGGTGTCCGGGTTAACTGCTTACTTTCTTCTAAAGTAATCTCGGTCGTAACCAATGGCACATCGCCGTAGATCGCGGCTAGAGTAATGTAATAATAAGCTCTCAGCACCCTGACCTCCCCTTTCAAACGGTTGATCAATCCCGTATTAGTGGTTTGGACCCGGTCGACATTTGCCATAAAGGCATTGGCCGCGCGGATACCTGCATAGGCATCTCTCCACTCACTTAGGATCCTGCTGTTCAGCGGATCGAACTCACCCCGCAGAATGAGCTGATGCGGAGAATCCGGCGAACTTGTATGACCGATATCGGACAGGCCATCCCAACTGAAAAAATGATCTGCATTACCGAGATATGTATAAACAGCATTTGAGCCCAGGGTTGCGTCCCTTTCGGTTTTCCAGTATAAATCAGTAGATAACCGGTCATTTGGAACGGTATCCAGCAGATCTTCTTTACAGCCACCTAACAAAATAGCCATCAGGGCAACAAAAAGTATGTTTTTTGAATTAGTCATCTGATTCACGTTTCTTATAAACAATAATTTCATGATCCTAAAATTGAAGGTTAAAGCCCAGGGTATATAATGAAACCTGAGGATAGTAATTCTCCCAACCTGACACTTTTTCAGGATCCAGGTTCCACTCATTTAATTTGGAAAAAGTAAGAAGGTTGGTTCCGGAAACATAAACATTCATACGCTCAACAAGAAGCCTTTTTGTAAGCGCTGTCGGGATCTGATATTGAAGCTGAATATTCTTCAGCCTGATATAATCTCCGTCAATTGTATTGAAATCTGAATTAACCTGGTTCCGGGTTTCAAACTTTATAGGTCTCGGGAAGCGCGCGTTAGGGTTTTCCGGGCTCCAGAAATTATTGGTATATATTTTATGGGTGAAGGCTTCTGCGGTGCCCGATTGAACCAGGGCTCTTGTTAACTGCACTTCATGTCCAGAAGCGCCCTGAAGCAGCATATTTAAGTTAAACCCCTTGTATGCTAGATTCCATGAGGAGCCAAATGTGTATTTAGGGAACGGATTACCCACAAAGGTCATATCTTTTGCATCAATCACTTTGTCATTGTTCATGTCAACATACTTGATATCTCCAGCGAGAGCCGGTCTGATAAACACTGGTGACTTATCAGCATCGGCTTTTGTCTGAAAAAATCCATCGGTTCTATAGCCCCAGAAAGAGTCGATAGGATAACCCTCGCCTGTTAAGTACCTCGGATCGATATCACTTCCGGTGATATAGGGGCCGGTGCCCGCGAGGTCGACTACATTATTATCATTAATATTAAAGTTGAGGTTTACATTCAGCCCGAAATTGCCGAACTTATTCCGTGTTCCTGCCGCAAATTCCCACCCTTTGTTATCCACTATCCCTGCATTTTGCGGAGAAGCCAGGAGACCCAAAGTGGCCGGAACAGGCAACATAAGCAATATTCCGTCTGTCCTTTTCTCATAGTAATCCACACCCAGAGACAATCTGTTGTTCAGGAATTGGGCGTCGAGGCCAATATTGGACTGCGTAGTCGTTTCCCAGGTAAGGTCTTTGCTTGAAAGCTGCTGCTGGGTATAGCCCTGCACGGGGGCACCGTTGAAACTGTAAGTTACCAGGTTCAGTGTCGAGTAATAACTGTAAAGATCAACTGCCTGATTACCTGTCTTACCCCATGAACCCCTTAGTTTGAATTCATTAACATAATTACTAAGACCTCCCCAGAATTTTTCTTCTGAAAGCCGCCAGCCCGCAGAAAATGACGGGAAAAAACTATACCGGTTATTGTCTGAGAAGCGGGATGAGCCATCATAGCGCGCATTTGCCTCAAACAGGTATTTATCATCGAAAGCGTAATTTACCCGACCAAAAAAGGAGCGCAAACCCCAGTTGGTTTCACCACCGCCGTTACTTTTTGTAGCGTCGTTAGTTCCCTGTCCAATTGCCTGGATGTCATTATTATAAAAGCCCTGGCGAAATGCAGTTAGCGAACCGCCGCTATTCTGGATTTCGGAATATCCTGCCAGGCCTGCTAAAGTATGTTTATCTAAACTAGTGGAATAATTCAAAAAACTGTTCAGGGTTAATTCCTTACTGCTGTTTCTTGTTTCCTGCAATGTATTGATGGGGCGGGCTTTTCTTACAATGGTTGGGTTTACGCGGTCACGGATCTCGTAGCTGGTCACAAATTCCTTTCCGTTGTTGCTGATAGCACGAGCTCCGAGCTGGGTGGTAAAATTCAGCCCTTTTATAATCTTCCAG
>NZ_JBBJNI010000223.1:0-3728 GCF_037719425.1 Daejeonella sp.
ACTCCCTATAAAAGCAAAAATCTGTCAATAGATATCAACTTCAATATCGCGCACAATGAAAATAGCATTCGTGAAATCTCTGAGTTTTATCCTACAGAAAAAGGAAATATAACCCGGAACGGCGACTATAAAACCTTCATGCAGGTAAACAATCCCTTTGGATCGTTCTATGGTTTCCGCAGGCTTGGCGTGTATACTGACCTGCAAGCAACCGAAGCTAAAAGTGATGCAGGTAAACCGATTGTAACCCCTGCCGGGCAGCAAGTATATATGCGTTTCAACTATCCTGCTACAGATTATACATTTCAACCCGGCGATGTTATGTATGATGATATAAATTCCGATGGCAATATCGATTACCAGGACGTGGTTTATTTAGGAAACAGCAATCCATCTTTTACGGGAGGTTTCGGTGCAAGTGCTTCCATTAAAGGCAGTCTGAAAATTACCGCCTTTTTTAATTACAGATACAAGTATGACGTAGTGAATGGAACAAAAATGACTACCACAAACATGTACTGGTACGATAATCAAAGTACCGCCGTAATGAGGAGGTGGCGTAAGCCTGGTGACGTAACCGACATCCCGAGATCACTCTTTCAATCTGGTTATAATTGGTTAGGCTCAGATTTTTATGTGGAAGATGCCTCTTTCTTGCGTTTCCGCACCTTAACTGTGAGATACACTTTCCCTAAGAAGCTTGTTGATCGGATCAAAATTAAAAACTTAAGTGGCTATCTTACGGCAGAGAATCTATTTACCTGGACAAAATATACGGGACAGGATCCTGAGGTTAGCATGCGCGGTGCCGATCCATTTCGCGTAGCAACGGATAATTCAATGACACCGCCTGTAAAAATGTTAACTCTTGGCTTAACCGGATCATTTTAAAGTATAACTGACTATAATGAATAGGATCAAAAAAAATCTTGTGAAGCTTTTATTCTTCTTCGTATTTATATCTTTTTTTTCGTGTAATAAGTTTTTAGATAAGAAGCCTAAGGATGGCATTATTCGCGAGAATTTCTGGAAGACAAAGGAACAGGTACAAGCTGCTGTAAATGGTTGCTATGCTTCTTTTTTAGGGGCTCCCACAGGCATAATTGACAGACCTTTGACCGAATATTTTTTTCTATGGGGAGAGTTACGGGCAGATCTATTAGCCCCTTACACAGGGATAACCAGTGAAGAACTCGATATCATGAATGTGAATATTCTTTCCACTAATGGTATTACTAACTGGCGTTCTATTTATAGAACGATTAACTACTGCAATACTGTTATTGATTTTGCACCTGATGTATTAACGAATGACCAGACATTTACCCAGGAGGCACTTAATGCTGCCTTAGGAGAAGCAAAAACGCTTAGGGCATTAATGTATTTTTATCTTGTCAGAAGTTTCAGGGATGTTCCTCTAAAACTAAAGTCTACATCCAGCGATGCGCAGTTAGAGCAGCTAACTAAAAATACCGCCGCTGAAGTTCTTGACCAGGTTGTAAAAGATCTTTCTGAGGCAGAGGCCGGTGTTCCTTTAGCATATAACAACCCCGTACTTGACAAAGGCAGGGTGGCCCGGTATGCCGTAAATGCTATACAGGCAGATGTGTATCTATGGATGGAGAAATATCCGGAAGCCATTGCAGCATGTGATAAGATTATCAACTCTGGTCGCTTTGGATTGATAGCCGGCGACGATAAGTGGTTTAATACCTTATATGCAAACGGAAATTCTAACGAAAGCATCTTTGAGGTTCAGTACGACCGCTTAAAATTGAACTCGTTTTACACAATGTTTCGTACCAAACCCAGGTACCTTGCTTCCAATGTTGTGCTTGATCCTGACAATGGTCTTTATCAGGTAGATCGCGCTAATGATTTAAACAAAGACATTAGGGGAGATGGGGCTGCAGCCCGGTTCTCGGATGGATTGATATGGAAGTATATCGCGATTGATAATAATTCTTTCCGTGCTCAGGAGGAATCTTTTGCTCATTGGATATTTTATCGCTATGCCGATGTGTTGTTAATGAAAGCCGAGGCTTTAGCGCTCACCAGTAAAGGGCAAGAGGCTTTGGACATCGTAGCAAGAATTCGTCAGCGTGCAAAGGCGTTACCACAAACCGCCAATAACGTTTCAGCGTCGGATACGGAAGGCATTTGTGATTATATTTTAGAGGAGAGGGCTCGTGAATTTGCTTATGAAGGAAAGAGATGGTACGATCTGTTGCGCCATGCCAAGAGAAATAAGTATAAACGTATAGACTTACTGCTCACTTTGGTTTCTCATTCGGTTATGCCTGTCAATCAACAATCAGCTATTACAAAGTTTAAAGATGTAAACAGTCACTATTTTCCGATATACCAATATGAATTGCAAACAGATAAGAATTTAGTTCAGAATCCATTTTATAATTAATGATTGTTATGAAAACAAGACATTCCTTCAAAATATTAGGGTCACTTATAGTACTCGTAATTAGTTGCCTGGCGGCGTGTAAGAAACTCAACATAGTTACGACTACTGCAAAGAGCCAAAATATCTATAGTTATCTTACAAGCAACCCTGATCAATTTTCGGAGTTTGTAAAGATGCTGGATAAAACAGGCTATCGTGACTTCCTTAAAGCCTATGGCACATATACATGCTTTGCGCCTGACAACAATGCAGTATTAAGCTATCTCAAAGAAACAGGTAAGGCTTCTATAGATGCGTTTACTGATGATGAACTAAAGAACATAGTAAAGCTGCATTTAATTCAGGATACGGTAAAAACGGTGAGCTTCACAGATGGCAAACTATCGCAGGTGACGATGCTGGGTCAATATTTAATTACGGGAGTTAGTAATGCAAACGGAGTTTCAACTTATACAATAAATAGGCAATCGCTGGTTACTCAACCCAACATCTATCTTTCTAACGGGTATATACATGTAATCGATCATGTATTAAAACCAGCCACTAAAACCGTGGCACAACTAATAGAAGCAAATCCGAATTTTTCGATTTTTACCCAGGCCCTGAAAGAAACCGGCTATTACGATTCGCTCAACATAGTAAATAACCCTGATACAACAAGGCGGTTTCTCACGGTGATAGCTGAAACGAATAAAGCTTTGCAAGATTCTGGAATAAACAGCTACGCCGCTTTAAAAGCGAAGTACTCTAAAACGGGTGATCCCAGGCGGGCAGACGACAGTTTACATCTTTATGTAGCTTATCATATTATTTTTGATGCGAAGTATATAGCCGATATAGTAAGCGCACAGTCGCAAACCACCCTTGCCCCACTTAATGTATTATTAACCAAGCTGGATGATCAAACAATTTTGATAAACGATCTCGATTTTAACGGAGTACATGAAAAAGGAATAGTGATAGAGAGGGCCTCCAGTGATGTAACGGCTACTAACGGGGTGGCACACACTGCGCTCGCCCATTTTACAATAAAAAATCGATTGCCGGTGCGGGTAGACTGGGATGTTGCCGATCAGCCGGAGTTGAGGAAACTTACGTCAATATTTCGCAAACTCACCGCAGTTCCTAACAGTCCCGGCGGATATGGTCCATTCCCTTTGGGTTTCTTCAAAGACATTACCTGGCAACCGGGCGCTTCGCAGGGTATTTCGTATGGCTGTACCGGCCCTACCAATACGAGTTGGTACCAATGGTGGGGAGATGTGATGATTATGCCTATGTCTACTACTGCCACCAATGCCAGGGCGAG
>NZ_JBBJNI010000109.1:0-14346 GCF_037719425.1 Daejeonella sp.
TCAGGCAAACCAGATCAATTTCTTCTATAATATCCTCCAGAACACTGACGGAAGTATGTGGATTTATGGCAACTCCTGCCCTGCATCCCAGATCCTTTATGGCACCCAACGTGCGATGAAGATGTGTACAAGCTTCATAATGCACTGTTATATTTGCAGCCCCTGCATTCTTGAAGTCCTGCAAATACCTGTCGGGATCCACGATCATTAAATGTACGTCCAACGGCTTCGTTGCATGTTTGTTGATGGCATTCAAAACGGGAAATCCGAAGGAAATGTTCGGAACGAATACACCATCCATAATATCAATATGAAACCAATCAGCCTCACTTTGATTGATCATTATGATATCCTTTTCCAGATTGGCAAAATCGGCAGAGAGTACAGATGGGGCAATAAAGTGGTTCATGGAACAAATTTACAACTTTGATGAAGAATATGCTATGAAAACTAATTGGATAAATTTCATCTCCGATCGTTTGCCATAATTGCCTTCACTTTCTCAAGTTCGATCAGATCGAGTTGATCTTTAGGGCGATTAGCTGCTTTTTTTGATTCGATCAAGTGATTAATATGAAGAAAGGGAATGTCGACATCGTAGATAGTAGCAATCGACGCGAGCTCCATGTAGTAATCAAATGATCTCTCAAGGCCTTTAACGGCTGTCATTACATCGAGTCTAATACCATTATTGAGATGAAAATAGGTCCACCCTGGAACAAATTGCATATCCGGCAAAGTTTTGATATCGCCGATCCCATATTTACGAAATACTTTTCTCAGGATTCCTCTATTGATCTTTGTGTCCTTTATCCAGATGTCGATATCCTCTGTCGTTCGCTGATATCCGTGAAGATTCGTGGCGACCCCACCGATCATAATATATTTAAGATCTGATTCGAAGGCAATTTTCCAGAAACGAAGCAATTCTTCGTCGAATACATCCATATTAAGCGATTACTCTGATGGAGGGAAAGACTTATGTTTGACAGTTGCCTGACGAAGCATTTGATTCATTTTCATCAGTTTTGCCATCACATGAAAACGCTCGGTATAAGAACGTTTTAAGGCAGCTTTAAGAAGGTCCATTTCAGCCTTCTCATAATCAGATTGAGGTTCCTTTAAGATATCTTCCTTTTGCTTGCCCATAATAGTGTTAATGCAATTTACCACAAAAATCTCTGAAAACAAAAGCCTGACCAGATTGCTCCGGTCAGGCTTTATATAATTTTAACCTTTAAAATTATGCTTCGGCAGGCTTAGTTTCTTCCGGACGTGGAGGACGCGGAAGTAAAGCTTTACGTGAAAGCTTAAATTTTCCTTGTTTGTCTACATCTAAAAGTTTAACCTGAATTACATCACCGACGTTGAGTACACCATCCATTGTTTCATGACGGGTCCAGTCGATTTCAGAGATGTGAAGAAGGCCGTCCTTACCAGGCATGATCTCAACGAAAGCGCCGAATGGCATGATCGTTTTAACCTTACCTTCGTAGATCTCGCCAACTTCAGGCCTTGCAGCTATAGCTCTGATACGACTAACCGCCTTATCAATAGCTTCTTTATTATCTGCAAAGATCTGAACGATACCCTGATTGTCTTTTTCTTCGATAGCAATGGTAGCGCCAGTTTCGCGTTGCATTTCCTGAATGATCTTACCACCGGGGCCTATAACTGCACCAATGAATTCTTTATCAATTTTGAGGGTAACAATACGCGGAGCATGTGGTTTGTAATCCTCACGAGGTGCAGAAATAGTTTTCTTCATCTCATTAAGAATGTGAAGACGAGCTTCACCTGCCTGCTTCAAAGCTGCAGTTAATACCTCCCACTTCAAACCGTTGATTTTCAAGTCCATTTGGCAAGCAACAATACCTGCTTCTGTACCAGTAACCTTGAAGTCCATATCTCCTAAATGATCTTCATCACCAAGGATATCGCTTAAGATCGCATACTTGCCAGTTTTCTCATCGGTGATCAATCCCATTGCGATTCCTGATACAGGAGCTTTGATCTTGATGCCGGCATCCATCAGCGCAAGCGTACCTGCACAAACTGTTGCCATAGAAGAAGAGCCATTTGACTCAAGGATATCGGAAACAATACGGATAGTATAAGGATTGTCATCCATAGGGATAACTTTCTTTAACGAACGCATAGCAAGGTTACCGTGACCAATCTCACGACGGCCGGCACCACGGTTAGGACGAACCTCGCCAGTAGAGAAACCAGGGAAATTATAGTGTAAAAGGAATTTCTGGTATCCATTGAAGAATGCTCCATCGATCATCTGCTCATCAGATTTAGCACCTAAAGTAACAGTTGTCAGTGATTGTGTTTCACCCCGGGTGAATACAGCTGAACCGTGCGCAGATGGCAGGTATCCGATTTCACTCCATATAGGACGAACAGTACGTGCGTCACGGCCATCAAGACGAATTCCTTCATCAAGAACAAGGTTACGGATAGCATCGTATTGAACATCATGGAAATATTTCTTAGCAAGAAACCCAGTCGTATCATCAATATCTTCACCTAAAGTAGCGATGAAGTCCATAAGGATGGCGCCAAAAGCATTACCTCTATCATTTTTAGCTGAATTAGATTTAGCTATTGCATATACTTTATCGTAAGTAGCTGCATAAACTTTCTTTTTCAGTTCCTCATCATGTGATTCGTGGCTGTACTCGCGTTTCTTGGTTTTTCCAACCAATTCAGCAAGCTCTTTCTGCGCCTTAACCTGGATTACGATCGCTTTGTGGCCAAATTCAATCGCAGCAACCATATCCTCTTCAGAGATCTCGTCAGCTTCACCTTCAACCATTACGATATCATGCTCAGTACCAGCTACAAGGAAATCGATAGTGGCTCTTTCCAGGTCGCTCAGGTAAGGGTTGATAACGAAATTGCCGTCGATACGTGCAACACGAACTTCAGAGATAGGCCCGTTAAACGGAATATCTGAAACAGCGATAGCTGCAGATGCCGCCAGACCTGCAAGGCAGTCAGGCATAATGTTTTTATCGGCTGAGATCAAAGAGATCATCACCTGAGTGTCTGAATGATAATCATCCGGGAACATCGGACGAAGCGCGCGGTCAACTAAACGTGAAATAAGGACTTCATGGTCAGAAAGTCTCGCTTCCCGGCGTAAGAACCCACCTGGTATACGTCCTGTAGACGCATATTTTTCCTGGTAATCAACGGATAATGGCAGGAAGTCTGTTCCTGGTTTAGCACCTATTGAAGAAACAACAGTTGCAAGGAGCATCGTATCTCCCATTTTCACGACCACTGATCCATCAGCCTGTTTAGCTAACTTTCCAGTTTCGATCTCGATCATACGGCCATCGCCCAGATCAAATGATTTTTTTATTACGTTATAACTCATTGGTTTATAGCGGTATACTTTTCCTCTTTAGAGCACACCTTCTTTTATATTGGTTTATTTCTAATAAAGTAAAAAAGCCATCCCAAAAAAAGGATGGCTTCGCAATGTTTTGCTAAGATTATTTTATAATATCTCTTAACTCTAATGCTTTGATAATAGCACGATACCTGTTAATATCTTTTTTGTAAAGATATGCCAGCAGCGCGCGGCGTTTACCAACTAGTTTCTGAAGAGATAATTGTGTAGAAAAATCCTTCTTGTTTTTTTTCAAATGCCCGGTTAAATGAGCAATACGAGAGGTAAATAATGCAACCTGTCCTTCTGCAGAACCCGTGTCTGTAGCACCTTTTCCGTGCTTGGCAAAAATATCTGCCTTGTACTCTGTACTTAAATACATTACCTGAATAATATTAAAGCGTGAATGATTAAATTAATTGGATGCAAAGATAGGAAAAGGCTGGGTTAATTGCAAGTGCGATTAGTGATTAGTGATTGGTGATTAGTGATTAGACTGGGTGGACTAGACGCTTGTGGCTAACCAACTAACAACTAACCAACTAACAACAAGGTTGCATTTCCCAAAAATTACCCCCAACTTCGTTACCAATGGAAGCTCCTAAAATATACAGCACCTTCAAAACCGAATTCAAAGTTCGTCCTGACGATATTGACATGTTTAACCATGTGCATAATAGCACCTATTTTGATTATGTCCTCGCCGCGCGGTATGAACAAATGGAAGTGTTCTATAAAATGCCCATGGAAACTTTCCTCGAACAAGGGTATGGCTGGGTTGTGCGCACAGCGCATGTTGATTACAAGCGTCCATTAGGACTAGGAGATAAATTCACTGTTGAAACCGGAATTGAAACTATTAATTCTAAAGGCTGCAGGGTTAAGTTTGAAATAGTGAATCTTAAAACAGGAAAAGTATCCTGTGATGGCTGGTTCGACTATGTGATGATTGACACCAATACCGGTAAAGGTGTTAAAGTATCAGAGGAAATGATCCTCCAGTATTCGATATAAGTTTTAGTTATCAGTAACCAGTGATCAGTAACCACGGGTTAGTAACGAGTATTAGGTAACCCAGTTTCAGTTTTCAGTTTTCAGTTTTCAACTCTCCACTCTCAACTCCCTAAAGCCTTCTCAATAAGTTCCCCATAAAACTCGCCAATGTTCATTCCCGCTGCTTTCACCTGCTGGGGTATGAAACTCTGGGCAGTCTGTCCCGGAATAGTATTAATCTCCACGAAATAAAAATTACTGGTATCAGCCTGTAAGAAATAATCGATCCTGACCATACCCCTGCAATTCAGCTTGATATACACATCTTTTACAATACGCTCTACATTAGATTTTTCCTGGTCGTTCATTCGTCCGGGAGTTATTTCTTCAGTAGCCCCTGGTGTATATTTGGCCTCAAAATCAAAGAAATCATTTGATGGGATCACTTCAGTAGCCGGAAGGACAGTTATCCCATTTTTGCCATTATACACACCAACAGAAAACTCTCGGCCCTGAATAAATTCCTCAACAAGTACCTGAGTGTCTTCATTAAAAGCTTTATCAAGCGCCCCGGGCAGCTCTGCATCAAATTTAACTTTGCTCATCCCTATACTGCTGCCACCACTATTCGGCTTAATAAATAAAGGAAGCTTCAATGAACTTAATAAAAGCTCAGAGGACTTATCCGTGTTCTCAAAAAGCTGAATCGATTTTGCAACGTGCAGGCCCGGGATTCCATCCACTACAGCTTTAGAGTAGCCTTTGTTCATCGTTATGGATGAAGTTAGCGCATCACAGCTGGTATAAGGTATACTAAGTAAATCAAAATAGCCCTGAAGCTTGCCATCCTCGCCCGGCGATCCGTGCAGCATGATAAACACTGCATCGAACGTTATTTTCTTATCTCCAGGTGTGATACTGAAATCATTTCGGTCAACCGGATGTTTAACCGACTTTTCGTCTTCGTAATACCACTCATCTTTCAGGATCACAATTTTGAATACATCATATTTTTCATGATCAATTTGCGACTCTACAAATGCGGAACTTTTAAAGGATACAACGGACTCGCCTGTAAATCCACCGGTTACTAAAGCTATTATCTTGTTCATTGGCCCAAAGATATTGTAAAAAACAATCGGTCTATAAGAGGGCTTAATTTTTATCTTCGGTATTGCTGAATTTTGAATTATTTTTGGAAGCTAAATGCTGTTTCGGGAAATAGCGCGTTACCCATAAACTTTATCTTTTATACTAAGCCAGTTATTGATGAGTAAATTTTTTAATTACTTAAAAACTAAAACCTTTCGCAGAAATCTCATTATCGCTGCAGTATCAATTATTACTTTTTTGCTTGTTATTTTCTACAGTCTTGGATTTTACACACATCATGGTGAAGGCATGCCGGTTCCTAAACTAAAAGGTCTTAGTATTGAACGGGCTATTGAGCTTCTCGAAGCAGAAGGCCTCCGCTATCAGATTAATGATTCTGTATACCTTATTGATAAACCGCCGGGTATAGTTGTTGAACAGGACCCGGATCCTAATACAAATGTTAAGGCTAACCGGACAATCTACCTCATTATTACAAGGGATGCACCTAATATTAAATTTCCCGATATTGCAGGTAAAACGTTTCTGGAAGTACGGTCTATCCTGAATAATTACCAATTGAAGGTGGGAGACACTACTTATGTATCGGATGTTGCCAGGGATGTTGTTATTAGCTCTTCATTCGGAGGGAATGCAATATCGAGAGGTGCGCAAATCCCCAAGGGTTCAAAAGTAGATCTGGTATTGGGTGATGGCCTGGGTGCGAGTGACGTGGATATCCCGAACTTATTGGGCCTGGATCTTAGCGAAGCAAGGATGTCTCTCAGAGGTGCTTCTTTGATTTTAGGGCAGGTAACTTTTGAAGGTGCTGTCAGCGATTCCCTGAGAGCAAAGATCATCCGTCAATTTCCTGCGATAAGCGATACTTTGAATAAAGTGAGTATAGGTACGCAAATTGATGTAGTACTAAGCAACTAATAGAATTCATGGATATTTCGGCTGCTGAATTCAGTTTACGCTATCAGGATGATACGTCTCTGATAGTTATAGATGTCCGCGAAGAACTGGAATACCAGACATTTAACGTGGGCGGGAGTAATATTCCATTAGGTTTGCTGATACAAAACATTGAGGACCTTGATTACGAAAAAGAGGACGAAATTGTAGTGATCTGCCAGCGCGGATTAAGAAGTGAAACAGCAAGACGGGTATTAGCACAAAACGGATATAAGAATGTCCGAAATTTAACGGGTGGCTTATTGGCTATTCAAAAACTGAACACCAAAACATCGACAAAATAGAATGACTACAAGCAAAAACAATAAACTTAGCTTCAAATCCAAGGTCTTCATTGCTTTGGGCGTATTGTTCGTCGTTATGCTGGCGGGAACAGCATTTAATTATTATTTGAAATATTTTGGGCCAAATGTAACAGACAATGCTGAGTACCTCTACATCAAAACGGGCTCTGACTTCGATGATGTATTTGAAATAATCAAAAAGGATAAAATTGTAAGGGACAGCGTCTCATTCCTCAATGCAGCTAACAACATGGATTATCCGGGCAGTGTAAAGCCCGGCCGCTACAGTCTCAAACAGGGCATGAGCAACCGGGCCTTTATCAATATGCTGAAGGCCGGAAATCAGGAACCTGTGAAAATATCTTTCCAGAATGTCAGGCTTAAACAAACGCTTGCAGGGATGGTAGCTAAGAAGCTTGAGACCGACTCTGCATCAATAGGCAGTCTTTTAGATTCGGCCTCGTTTGTTGAAAAATATGGGTTCAATACAGATAATGTTTATACCATGTTTATTCCCAACTCCTACGAACTGTATTGGAATACTTCAGCGGAGAAATTCTTTGCCCGCATGCACGATGAATATCAAAAATTCTGGACGGCGGAAAGAAAAGCAAAAGCAGAAAAAATTGGCCTCACTCCTATCAAAGTAAGCATCCTTGCTTCTATAGTAGATGGTGAAGCCTTAAAGGATAAAGAAATGCCGACAATTGCGGGCCTTTACATGAACAGGTTAAAAAAAGGAATGAGGCTCGAAGCGGATCCTACGGTGATTTTTGCTGCAAATGATTTTACTATTAGACGGGTTCTAAACAGGCATCTTCGTATAAGCTCTCCATACAACACATATATGAATACGGGGCTGCCCCCCGGGCCTATTAATATGCCAAGTATCAATGCTGTTGATGCCGTATTGAATTATACAAGCCACGATTATATTTATATGTGCGCAAAGGAAGATTTTTCCGGGTATCATAACTTTGCTACCAACCTGTCTCAGCATTCAATAAATGCAAGGAAATTTCAGCAGGCACTGAACGCACGAAACATCAAGAAATAATGTTTGTTCATTCAACCAAGATCCGGGTGCGCTACGCCGAAACTGACCAGATGGGCTATATGTATTATGGCAATTATGCGGCATTCTACGAAGTGGGGCGTGTAGAAATGCTAAGGAGTCTCGGGATGACGTATAGTTCTATGGAAGAATCCGGGATAATTATGCCCGTTGCAGAACTGAAATGCAAATATATCAAGCCAGCACGTTACGATGAAGAGATAACCGTGAAGGTGATAATGGAGACCATCCCATCAGTAAGAATACATTTCCGGTATGAGCTCTCCAATGAAAAGGAGGAGTTGATTAATGTTGGTGAAACAACGCTGGTTTTTATAAATCAAAAAAAGAATAAACCCTGCTTACCTTCAGAAGATTTTTTAAAAAAAGTTAGAGTTCACTTTAGTTAAAACCCATGCGCTGGCTGCACAAGATCCTTTTAAATTTCAAACCTTATCATCTTCTGATCGAGTGGACTAAGGTTATGATACTGCCAGGATTTAGTCCTTTGCCGGTTTATACTGTCGCTTCATTTTTTTTCCAGGAGATTGGGAAAGACGAGCTGATAAATAAAGCATCTTCGCTGGCCTACAACTTTATGCTGGCTATATTCCCTGCGATCATTTTCCTTTTTACCTTAATACCATACATACCTATACAGGGCTTTCAGAATCAATTGATGAACTTGATCGCGCTTGTACTGCCGCTTGAAGCATACGAGGCTGTCAAAACAACCCTGATTGATATTGTCAGCAATCAGAATTCGGGATTGCTTTCCTTTGGTTTCTTCCTGGCGCTTTTCTTCGCAACCAATGGTGTACACACACTTATGCAGGCATTTAATAAATCATCGCTCCTCATCGAAACCAGGCCGTGGTTTAAACAAAGGCTTGTAGCTGTATATCTGACCGTATTGATCTCATTTGCATTAATATTCGGCCTGATCATAATGACCATCGGGGAATATATCTTCGGCTTGCTTAAAACAGAATTGCGCTTCAAAGATTCGTTTTGGTTGCATCTGCTGAATGCCGGCAGATGGTTGATCTTGATAATAGTATACTTCGTCACGATATCTATCCTTTACAGGTACGGACCGGCCCATCCTAAAAAGTGGAGATTTTTTAGCGCCGGTTCATGGATGGCTACAATCCTTGCAGTACTGACCTTCTGGGGGTTTTCTTTTTATATTAATAATTTCGGTAATTATAATAAGCTTTACGGTTCTATCGGTACTCTGATAGTCCTGATGATCTGGCTTTACTTGAACTCACTTATCATCCTCGTTGGCTTCGAGCTGAATGCCAGCATTGATCTTTCAAAAAGAAGTATCCGCATTGTTAAGCCCAAATTCAACACGTTTAAGGCGCCAGTGGTGGAAGAAAAGCTGGAAAGTAAGACTTAAGGTTTTATTTTCTGAATACTTTTCACGTTCAGTCTGTGCACGTTATAAGCAGAAATCCAAAAAATGAGTTTTTTGTTTGCAGATTAAGCCGGAGTTTGTACTTTTGCCCCCGGAGAGCTGGCAGAGTGGTCGATTGCGGCAGTCTTGAAAACTGTTGAACTGTTAAAGGTTCCTGGGGTTCGAATCCCTAGCTCTCCGCCGATAATCATATCAAAAACAGTTAAAAGCCTGCAAATCAAATGTTTGCAGGCTTTTATTTTGAGGTCAAACCCTCGTTTTATTCATCAAATCGCAACAAAAAAGGGCGTAATTCGGTGAGTAGATTTTAAGACTACCCTTACTCACCAGAATATACTTATCTCTCTGATTATAAGCCTGTTCAATCATTGAACATCTTGACCAGTATTATTTGCAAGCTTAGTTTTGTTTCACTTTTTAATACTAAACAGTATGAAAACTACATTCAGCTTGCTTTTTTATTTAAAGAAGCCCAAAAACTACGCAGGTGGCCTTATGCCTGTTTATGTACGCATTTCCGTAAACGGCCAGCGTTCCGAATCCACGACAGGGATGGAATGCGAACCTAGCCAATGGAACAACGCTGCCGGACGGCTCAAAGGCACTAAAGAAGAAGTTAAATCCTTCAACGCCTACTTTGACGATCTGCAAACCAAAGTTTACAATGCCCACCGTGCGCTAAGCGAAGGTGACGACCTTATTACAGCGGAAACGATCCGCGATAAGTTTCTGGGCAAAGCCGAAAAGTCCCGCTACCTGATCGAAATATTTAAGACCATAATAAAAAGGTAGAAGCACTTATTGGAAAGGAATTCGCCAAAGGCACCTTATGCCGTTACAAGACCTCTTTAAAGCATACGCAGGATTTTCTGAAATGGAAATACAACCTTTCAGATATAGACATTAAAAAAGTAGATCACGCCTTTATTACAGAGTATGAATTTTACCTTCGCTCTGAACGTAAGTGCGCTAATAACTCAGCGGTAAAGTATATTAAGAACTTTGGTAAGATCATCCGTATTTGTTTAGCTAACCGCTGGCTGACTTATAATCCGTTCCTGAACTATAAGAATAAAGTTAAAACGGTTGACCGGGTTTACCTGACTACGGATGAATTACAGGAAATTACTAAGAAAGAACTGGTAACCGAGCGGCTGACACAGGTGCGTGATATTTTCCTGTTTTGCTGCTTTACCGGCCTGGCTTATGCAGATGTAAAGAAATTGCGCAAATGGGATTTGGTCACAGGCGTGGATGGGGAGCAATGGATTTCGATCAAAAGGCAGAAAACCGATATCCCATCCCGTATTCCTGTGCTGCCTGCCGCTAGTACTCTGATACAACGTTACGCCGAACATCCGCAATGCGAAAACATTGGCCGCGTATTTCCTGTACTAAGTAATCAGAAGATGAATGCCTACCTGAAAGAGATTGCTGATGTATGCGGAATTAACAAACCGATCACCTTTCATATTGCCCGGCATACCTTCGCCACAACGGTAACGCTTTTAAACGGTGTACCTATTGAAAGCGTATCCAAGATGTTAGGCCATACCAATATTCAGACTACACAGCATTACGCCAAGATATTGGATATTAAAGTGGGTGCTGATATGGCCTTACTGAGGCAGAAATACGCAGCAAAACACTAATGCAGCTTGAAGTCACAATTTGTGACTTCAAGTTTATTTAAAAAAATTATACATTGGATTTCAATATGAAAAAAGAACGAAATACATCTCTGATACCGGATGAATTAGTAATGAGTAAAATCTATCTTATTCGTGAGCAAAAAGTGATGTTGGACAGCGATTTAGCAGAACTATACGGGGTTGAAACTAAGGTGTTAAATCAAGCTATCAACAGGAACATGGAAAGATTTCCCGAGGATTTTATGTTTCAATTAGATCAACAGGAATGGTCAAACTTGAAGTCACAAATTGTGACTTCAAGTTGGGGAGGCAGAAGAAAGGTGCCCAGAGCCTTTACTGAATATGGGGTCTTAATGCTTTCCAGTGTACTAAACAGTGCAAGAGCGATACAGGTAAATATTCAGGTTATGCGTGTTTTTTCACGTTTTAGAAAGTATCTTTCGGATCATGACGAACTACGTGTGCAGATTGAAGAAATCAGGCAGCAACTACATAACAATAGCAAAAACATCGAACTGGTCTTTCAATATTTAGACGAACTGGTAGAGAAAAAAACAGAACCCAAACCAAGAAAGCGCATTGGCTTTAAATCAGACGATCTGTAAAAAGATTATTCAAGGTGCAAATATGGCACCTTGAATGCCTTAAGGCCAGTTAAGAAAGGCATATTTATAGAAAACACAATGCTAGTAGTTACTTTGTTAATCTATCAGATTAACAAAAGTTATGAAAGAGTACTTTAAACCCCGTGCCAGATTTAATCGAAAAGAACATCCGTTTGATATAGGCAGAGCCTTCTCCTGGTGGAAAGGCCATTATGACCGCCATTTCATGAACAGCCTTTACGAGCGCAATGAAAGCGAGTTTGATGCTTTCTATCGGTATCACCTAGCTTATTTTTTAAACGTCAATGAAAGCACTGAAGAACCAGAGTTTTTCAAGCATGTCTGGGATATTGTCGGTGACGAACTTGCCATTTTAATCAAAGAGGATAAACGGCATTCAAGGAGCGAGCATGAACGTAATAACAACCAGAAAATACAAATAAGGGCTTTTATAGAATACTTGAAGAGTATCGACCAATGGAATACCGGTAAGACCAAAGACGAGATTATAGCTGCAAAAGCAGCAGAAATCAAAATCTTAAACGAGCAATTAGCTCTCCTGAAACAAGAACTTAAAGCTGCCCGTAAACTGGAAACCGAGGACTACATCAACATCACTAAAGGCTACCGCAACACACTACTAGACCTTTGCCTGCAAATGCAGGAGATCAAACTGCCCGATGGCAAAGAACTCTTGCTATCGCAGACACAAAGCGTCTGGCTGAAGATGATCTGCAAATATTTCCGTGAGGGCGACCAGGAGATCAATTTTGAAACCATACGCCGTTATTTCCCCGGTGACAAGAGAGATCCGGGCTTCAAACATTCCCCTATTCCCGCAAAATCAAAACTGTTTCAGATCAGTCCCTTGAAAAATCGAAGCTAATCTTTTCCTTAACCTGTAATCAGAGGTCAGCGAAGTATCTCTTCTACAACAGCTAGTCATTCATCGGTATGAAAAGTTTCGAAACGACTTCTGCGGCACGTGGCAATATCCCTCCATAGGCTTTTTGGTAAAGCAAAATTCTGATCGCCGTCCTTATCTGCAAGGCGGCTCCACTGCGTTCCACTTGTTTTTGAAAAAAAATCTCCACACCTGCGCTCCGCTCCGGGTAGTATTTTTTTCCAAAAAGCCTTGCATCCAATTCCGTCTCTTTCAGGTGGGTGGCTTAACAAAAAGCTACCGGAGGCTTCAGCCGAAGGGACTTATAAACGCAGAAGCTATGAAACAAGAACAATTCCCTCATGCAGTGGTAACAGAGATTCAGTTAAGTTACCACCCGACTGTAAAGCCGTCACAACGCCCCAAAGTAAGTACATCGGTTGAAGTATACGAACTGCTAAAAGCCAATTGGGATACCGACCGATTAGAGTTACAAGAGCAATTTAAGGTTATGCTCTTAAACCGGGCAAACCGGGTATTGGGTATCGTTGAAATTTCAAGCGGTGGAATGACCGGAACCGTTTCAGACCCGAAGCTGATTTTTGGGGTGGCCTTAAAGGCAGCAGCCTGTTCTATTATTTTATCCCATAATCACCCGAGCTGTCAGTTAAAGCCATCGGAGGCCGATATTCTTCTGACCAGGAAAATCTGCCAGGCAGGCCTGTTCCTGGATATTGCTGTACTGGATCATATCATTTTGACAGCAGAGGGCTATCTGTCTTTCACAGATGAAGGGCTAATGTAGAAAATACAGCTTGAAAACCACTACCAGTTAATATCAAATTGGTAGTGAATAAATTATAAGCTGATCCAACTTCCCTTAAATCACTCCATTTTAACCACGCAGTTTTGCTTGGTCATAAAATCTGCACGGCTTAGCACAAATTTGAATCAAATCAAATGCTATGCAACTCATTAATGACGAAGCCCTAAGCCGGTGTATCCGGGAAGCGGTCAGGGCAGAACTACAGGAACATTTTAAAACGGGTAGCTATCACGCGCTACAGGAAGAACGGCTATTGTCCAAGCAGGAACTGGCCGGGGAACTTGGCGTGTCCCTGGTCACACTCACGGACTGGATGAAAAAGGGTCTGCCCTTTCTGCGCCTACACAAACGGGTTTACTTCAAACGGAGTGAAGTGCTTAAAATCATGCAGCAAAAAACAAGTACTGATCAGGAGGAAGAAAGATGCAAGTAGAACTAATCACCAGGGAAGATCTAAAGACGTTCAAGAACGAACTGTTAAACGAGATCAAACAAATCGTGAAATCCCCCCAGGGACAAAGCAAGCAATGGCTGAAAAGCAGCGAGGTCAGAAAGCTATTAAACATTTCACCCGGCACTCTCCAGAATTTAAGGATTAACGGCACCCTGCGTTATACCAAAATTGGCGGTATGATGTACTATAAATTAGAGGACATCCACAAGCTGCTGGAGGGAAATCAGCCATGATGCAACCAGGCATCCACCGCGAAACAGCGACCTATAGCAAATTGATCAGACGCATGGGAACAGACCGCCGCTTACTGGCCACTCATGTAAGCCTGTTTACTGCATTGTTTGTCTGCTGGCAGCGGAGCGGGTTTTCCAGTCCGTTTGCCGTTACCCGTAAAACGCTGATGACTTTTTCAAAGATCGCTTCCATTGCGACTTATCATAAATGTATCCGGGAACTAGATGGATATGGCTATATCCGCTACCAGTCATCCTACCATCCCACCAAAGGGAGCCTGGTGTACTGGCCGCTTGTAAGCAAAACAGCAAACAGCAATTGACAAAATGACGGACGGTTTGAGGAGACAATGGTTTTTTATGCGTTTTGAGGGAGCGAGTTAATGTTTTTGCTATACAAAAACCCGCAGAGACCCCCGAATGGGTATCTGCGGCTCGCTCCCGGTGGTCGTTTTTTTTAAGA
>NZ_JBBJNI010000110.1:0-14304 GCF_037719425.1 Daejeonella sp.
TAAACATTCCCGTTATTATTCAGGACCATCAGCTAAGCGATATTTCCCTGTCGGTCGATTTTCTGGTAAATCTGTCTGCCAAACTGAAAAACTTAAAATATATCAAATTAGAATTCGGCAATATTATCAATAAAGCCAGAAAGATACTGGCCCATCCAGCTTCAAAGCTTGAGGGCGTTTTTGGAGGTAACAGTGGTGTATTCCTGCCGGAGGAATTTGAAGCGGGTTGCTGCGGGACAATGCCTGCCTGCTATATGCCAAAGCAATTCAGTGAGACCTGGGAGCTGCTGGAGCAGGGGAAGTTCAAAGATGCAGTTCAGCACTTTGCACCGTTCTCGCGGCTGGCTGCTTATGAGAAGGATATTGCGAACCGCTGTTTATGGAAAGAAATTCTGGTAAAACAAGGCGTTATCCGGACATCCAGAATCAGAGGCCCTGTTCCTGCATTCTTTGAAGATTGGGATAAAGATCAGCTGTTGCAGGTTGCGAGCAGTTCGGGCCTTAAATACTAAAGCTGTATCGTCATGGACTTTAAATTGTCAACGTTAGATATTTCCATCTTTGCCATTTACATTCTTGGTGTCCTGGCTCTGGGAATGTATGCCTCCAGCAAAAAATTAAAAACAAAGCGCGATTATTTCCTTGCCGGAGACAAATTGCCCTGGTGGATGATTGGGGGAAGTATTGTGGCAGCTAATCTCAGCAGCCATCAATTAATAGGCACTATGGGTGTGGCTTATAGCCGGGGTTTTGTCGCCATGATTACAGAATGGGGTGCAATATTATTAGGGTTTAACGCCCTGATTTGGATATTCCTCCCATTTTATCTGCGAAACGGGTTTTACACCATGCCGGAATTTCTACAAAAGCGATTCGGCGGGGGAGCCCGTACAAATTATTCCGTCCTCGTTGTTTTTACCTATATTTTTGTGGAGATAGGGGCGGTCTTATATTTGGGTGCCCTCTCAATTCATTCGTTACTGGATATTCCGATGTGGTGGAGTGTAGTAGTCCTGGCATTAGCCACTGGCTTGTATACCATCCTTGGGGGCCTAAGAGCCGTGATATGGACTGAAATGTTGCAGTTAAGTATTCTTATACTAGGGATGGCTGTTTTGTCGTATATGACGATAGATGCAGCTGGCGGAATCTCAGCAGTGCTGGCCACTTCTAAAGATTGGGATCTCCTTCTGCCCGCAGACGATCCCGCGTTTCCGTGGACAATGTACCTCGGGGGAGCTATTTGTATTAGCGTGTTTTACTGCGCAACGAACCAGTTCATTGTTCAGCGAACTTTAGCGGCTAAAGATCAATGGCATGCCCGTATGGGAGTGATCTTTGCAGATTATCTCAAGTTTTTGATTCCTTTTATGATCATTGGCCCCGCCCTGGTGGCCCAGAAAATGTTTCCGGATCTCGAAAAACCAGATCTTATATTTCCAACTCTGGTAAAGAACATTCTTCCTTCGGGTTTAGTGGGGCTGGTTATGGCAGGACTTATCGCCGCAATTATGTCGCACTTATCAGGGGCTATTAATTCATGCACAACGATCCTGACTATGGATGTTTATTTGCCATATTTCAAAAAGGATGCAACAGATGCCGAGTCGTTAAAATTTGGAAGACTTTCCGGAGTTGTCATCATCGCGCTCGGAATAATTTGTACGGGACTGTTAATAAGCCATTCAGATAAGCCAGTGTTTCTTTATTTACTGAGCGCATATGGTCTTTTTACACCCGGAATTGCAACCATGTTTTTAATGGGGATACTCTGGAAAAAGACAACTCACGCAGGGGCGCTGGCTGCTGGCATCCTGACCATCCCAATGTCTTTCGGCATGGAATATTTATTTCCTGACATGCCTTTTTATAATCGTACTGGCATTGTGTTCTGGACCTGTATGCTAACATGCACGGTTGTTAGCCTGTTCACCAAGCGTAAATCAGATGAAGAGCTGGTGGGACTGATCTGGACCAGGAAAAGCCTGGAAATACCGGCTGAGGAAAAAGAACAAAACCGTGGATTCCGCAACCCGGTGATTTATTGGGCAATTGTAACGGGAGCGGTTTTATTTTTCTTTATCAGGTACGCATAAAAAGACCAAAAAAATGAGATGCAAATTCAGACAATAGAAGTTTTTTCATTCAAATTTGATCACCATTATCGATTGGGCGGGCACACCGAATCCCCTAACCGGTTCCCGGGAACAGATTATTACTTTGAGCCCCAGTGGAAGCATGCTTACAGCCGGCTCACGGAGTCGTGCCTGGTTAAAATTACAACCAATACAGGCTTAGTGGGTTGGGGTGAAGCGCA
Organism: Daejeonella sp.; assembly: GCF_037719425.1. Lineage (GTDB taxonomy): Bacteria > Bacteroidota > Bacteroidia > Sphingobacteriales > Sphingobacteriaceae > Daejeonella. The sequence continues at coordinate 2,318 of NZ_JBBJNI010000110.1, forward strand.
GTCACCGCTGGTTCCGGAGGTTCCTGCAACCTTAATATCAAAATTAATGGGCCCTGCAATACTGGGTCTCGATCCAACCGATACTGACTTCATCTATGACCGCTTGTACCATCTTAGCCATGCCCGCGGGCATACAACCTCCTATACCATTGATGCAATCACGGGTATTGATCTTGCGCTATGGGATATAAAGGGCAAAGCCGAAAACAAGCCTGTTAATCAATTGCTGGGCAGAGTTGTGAACCACAGACTGCCTCTCTACGTTTCCGGGCTTAGAAGACCAGAATTAGCTGATCGCGAGTTATTGGCAAAAGAGAAAATCGCAGAGGGCTTCAAAGGAGTGAAAATTTTTATTGGTGCCGGAGCCAAAGAGACTCTTCGCGAAATAGAGGCAATTCGTACCGCAATCGGCCCGGATGCCGAACTTGCATTTGATGCAATTTGTCGCCATGATTATGCTACCGCTTTACAGATCGGATCGGGTCTTGATCAGCTTAACGCGATGTGGTTTGAAGCCCCAATTGAGCCTGAGGATATTGCCGGACATGCTAAATTAGCTAATAACATTAAAACTCCGATTGCAATTGGTGAACCTCTTAGAACTGTACGCGAATTTGAACCCTGGCTTGCGTTGGATGCGATGCAGATTGCTCAGCCTGATATTGTGAGATGCGGGATAACCGGGGGGCAGCGAATTATAAATAAAGTAACCGAAAAAGGTCTTAAGGTTAGTCCGCATATCGGCATTTGCACCGCTATAGGCGTAGCGGCAACCTGGCACGTCACTTCTGTACTGGAAAATGCAACATCCCAGGAACATCAACTGGATATGTTTGAAACGGCTAATAAAGTACTAGATACTCCGCTACAGGTTGAATCCGGAAAGGCAATTGTTCCTGTTGGAGCTGGCTTAGGCATTTCTGTTAATGAAGATTTTGTGAAAAAAAATAGTTCGGAAACCTGGATGGTTTCCTTATAACCCTAATGATGAAGTTCCCGCAGCTCGCAAATGCAGATAACAGCACCTGCTTATTAGGAGAAAGCCCGATTTGGGATGCCATAAATGAACGGATTTTGTGGCTGGATATACTGAATAGAGAAATTCACCAATTCTATCCTGACTTCCAGGAGCACAAAATTGTTCAATTGGACAAAATCCCAGGCTGCATTACTTTGAATGTCCGGGGAGAGCTGCTCGCGGCGGTTGAGGATGGCTTTGCTGCGGTAGATATTGAAACCGGCGGATTAACGATGCTGGCCGAAGTTGAGAAAGGTAACGGTGATAATAGGTTCAACGATGGGAAATGCGATGCCCGGGGTCGTTTTTGGGCCGGAACTATGTCAATGTCGGGAAAACCAGGACTGGGAAGCGTCTATGCACTGGAGACTAATGGTTCAGTAACATTAAAGATAGAAGGAGTCGGCTGTTCAAACGGCATGGCATGGAGCCCGGATAATACAAAGTTTTATTATATTGATTCTCCGACTAAGCAGGTAGTTTCTTATGATTTTGATTTAGACAGCGGAGAGATATGTGGAAAGCGTGTAATTATAAGTTTCTCCTCCGGGGACGGAACACCGGATGGAATGACCATTGACAGTGAAGGAATGATCTGGATAGCATTATGGGATGGCTGGGAAATAGTCAGGGTTAATCCTGTAACTGGGCATATCCTGGAAAGTGTTCCTTTACCTGTATCCAGGGTAACATCATGTACGTTTGGTGGTGACCAGTTACAAGACCTATATATTACATCGGCAAGAATTGGTCTAACCGGCATTGAATTAAAAAAACAACCATTTGCAGGAGCACTCTTTGTTATTAAGAATGCTGGATTTCAAGGATTTAATATCTATAAAATTTAAATATAAAATGAAACTGATACGATTTGGAAAACCAGGGTTTGAAAAACCCGGTGTAATAGATGAAAATAATGTGCGAAGAGATCTATCTACTGCATTCAGAGATTGGGACCGGGCTTTTTTTAACGATTATGGAATAGAAAGGGTCAAATCTTATCTTATCCAGCATCCAGATATCCCCGCCGTACCGGAAGACGCCCGATGGGGAGCATGTATTGCACGTCCGGGTAAAGTGATATGTATAGGGCTTAACTATTCAGACCATGCGGCAGAATCAGGAATGCCGGTTCCGGAGCAGCCTATTATCTTTCAAAAAGGCTCGAATACCGTCGTAGGTCCCTTCGATCATATCTTAATCCCCAGAAAAAGTGAAAAAACAGACTGGGAAGTGGAATTGGGGGTAGTTATAAGCAAAGACGCCCGGTACCTTGAAAGTGCAGATGACGCCAGGCACTATATCGCAGGCTATTGTGTCGCTAACGATGTATCCGAACGGGCTTTCCAATTAGAGATGGGCGGTCAATGGACAAAAGGTAAATCCTGCGACAATTTTACTCCTATTGGACCCTTTTTGCTTACTGCAAATGAGGTAAAAGATCATAAAAATCTCAGCATGTCTCTCAGCGTAAATGGCAGCAGGATGCAGACCGGAAATACAGCAAAAATGGTGTTCGATGTCGATTTCATTGTACACTACCTTTCTCAATTCATGACACTTGAAGCAGGGGATCTTATACTTACAGGCACCCCTCCTGGTGTGGGTCTGGGAATGAAGCCCCCGGTTTATCTCAAGGAAGGCGATTTAGTTGAATTATCTGTTGAACATTTAGGGGTTCAGAGACAAACTTGTATACAAGCATAAAGCAATGAAAAGATTTGAAAATCAGGTAGCAGTTGTTTCCGGTGGAGCAGATGGCATAGGAAAGGGAATTGCAGAGCGTTTGCTGTCCGAAGGGGCGAAAGTGGTATCATTTGATGTTAACGCAGCCATGTTAGCCAGAACGGTTGAAGGTTTCTGTGAAAGGGGTTTTCAGGCCGACGGAATGGAGGTAGATATCTCTGATGAACAAAATGTGAACGAAGCTTTCGATCGGGTTTACAATAAGTTCGGCAAATTGGATATCATGGTGAATTGTGCCGGAATAGTTGGCCCTACTGCTACTAAAATTACGGATTACAAGGTTCTGGATTTTGACAAAATCTACTCCATAAATTTAAGAGGTGCCTTTTTGATGACGAAGAATGCTATCCGGATCATGGAACAAAATCAGTACGGACGCATTTTGCTAATTGCATCGATGGCCGGGAAGGATGGAAATCCGTATATGGCTGGGTATACCGCGATGAAAGCCGGTGTAATTGGATTAGTTAAAGGGATTGGAAAAGAGTACGCAGATTCGGGAATTACTGTAAACGGGCTTGCCCCCGCAGTAATAAAAACCGCCATGAATGCAGACACCGCACCCGAACAACTCAAGTATATGATCGATAAAATTCCAATGAAAAGGTTGGGGACAGTAGAGGAAGTATCCTCGCTGGCTGCATGGATAGTGTCCAGGGAAGCGAGTTTTAACACGGGTTTTATATTTGATATTTCAGGAGGGAGGGCCACATATTAACTTATCTCACATGCAATTTGACAGTTTGATAGTAGTGTAACTGTAAGACATTTAAGTTAAACACTAACAAATATATATACTAATGACAAAGATCATAACCCTCACACTAAGCCCGACAATTGATAAAAGCACTTTTGTTGATCAGTTGATCCCGGAAAAAAAACTCAGCTGTGAACCGCCGAAATTTGAAGCAGGTGGCGGAGGTATCAATGTTTCAAAAGCTTTAAAAAAACTTGGAACGGATTCTCTTGCATTGTTTCCAGCTGGTGGAATGCCGGGAAAACTCCTGCAAAGCTTATTGGAAAAAGAAAATGTAGATTATCATGCGATTGAAACCAGGGATCCTACACGTGAAAATTTTATCGTAGTTGAATCTTCGACTAATCAGCAGTTTCGTTTCGGAATGCCAGGAACTTTGCTTTATCCGAACGAAGAAACGCTGATCTTAAAGAAACTTAAACAACTGGCGGCAGGATCAGAATATATCGTAGCAAGCGGCAGTGTTCCGCCAGGGATCAAAGCTGATATTTTTGCCAGGGTTGCCAGGGTTGCAAAAAAAGCAGGCGCTCGTTTTATTGTAGATACTTCAGGCGAAGCTTTGAACGAGGCCGTAGATGAAGGTGTATTCTTAGTGAAGCCGAATCTTGGAGAACTCAGTAACCTCCATGGAAAAGGGGTATTAAGTAATGAATCAGCTGATGATGCTGCAAGGGATCTGATCGAAAAAGCTAAATGCGAGGTGGTGGTGGTATCCATGGGTGCACAAGGGGCATACCTGGTTACCCGTGACCAGACCATGCATGTTCAGGCTCCTGTAGTGAAAAAATTAAGTACGGTCGGCGCAGGCGACAGCATGGTGGCCGGCATGGTTCATGCATTATCTCAAGGGAAAACCATGGCGGAAGCTGTACAGATGGGTGTTGCTTGCGGAACCGCCGCTACGATGAATGCAGGAACAGAACTCTTTAAAAAAGCAGATGCCGAGAAACTTTTTAGATGGCTGATAAAATGAAATAAAACAACGTTTCACAGGATTCTACCAGGCACTCCAAATTAGCTAAGAAAAGAAGTGATGATAGCCAAAAGGAACTTTAAGTGTAATTAGCGGTAAATAATGCGTAAAAATAACTTTTAGCTATTTTTATGGTTATCAATACAAAATGTCAACTATGAGTAACAATTATTACAACGCCGACGACCTTGCCAAATTTGGCAACATTGCAGAATTTCATAAGGGGCTTGCTGATAAATTTTTTTCCTATTATGGAGAGGTATTCGATGAAGGAACTTTGACGGCAAAAGAAAAATCATTGATCGCTCTTGCCGTGGCCCATGCAGTTCAATGCCCATACTGTATTGAGGCGTATAGCGCCGACGCTTATGGCAAGGGCTATAGTGAAGCCCAAATGATGGAAGCTGTACATGTTGCTGCAGCAATCAAAGGGGGTGCGGTATTGGTGCATGGGGTGCAAATGATGAATAAAGTGAAAGAGATAGGAATGTAGTATGAAGTCGCTTAAAGTGCTCCAGCACCCTCTCGCGGAGACCCATAACCAGCTTGCCATTCTGGAAGGGAGTGGGCTGTACAAACATGCTTTGTTTGCGGATAAGCTAGCCGCGGCGGGAGTGTTCCCTTTGCGGCCTGTGGATATTGATATCTTCCAGGTCAACGTGGGCAAGATGTGCAATCAGGTGTGCAGACATTGCCATGTGGATGCGGGCCCGGATCGCAGAGAAATCATGACCCGCCAGACGATGCAGCAGTGCCTCGATGCTTTAAGGAATAACCCGCATTTGAAAATAGTAGATCTGACAGGCGGGGCACCCGAAATGAATCCAGACTTCAGGTGGTTCGTGGAAGAAATAAAAAAGCTTGATCGTCATGTTATGGTCCGCTGTAACCTTACCATCATACTGGCCAATAAAAAGTATCACGACCTGCCTCAATTCTATCGTAAACACAACATTGAAGTAGTTTCCTCACTTCCATTTTATACGCAGGACCGAACCGATCGCCAGCGCGGGAATGGGGTGTTTGAAAGTTCTATCAAAGCGCTTCAAATGCTTAATGAGGAAGGTTATGGTAAACAAGGAACAGGATTGATCCTTAATCTGGTTTATAATCCGGCGGGCGCTTTTATGCCTCCGTCTCAAAGTTCCCTTGAAAAAGAGTATAAAAAAGCCTTATTGGAGCAATACGATATAGAATTTAACAGCTTATTTGCTATTACCAATCTCCCAGTAAGCCGGTTTCTGGACTATCTCTTAGAAAGTGGAAATTATGAGAGTTATATGGATAAGCTGGTGAATGCCTTTAATCCTGTAGCAGCTGCCAATGTTATGTGCCGTAACACCATATCTATTGGCTGGGATGGCTATTTATATGATTGTGATTTCAATCAAATGCTGGATTTAAAAGTCCAATCTTCAGTCCGGCACATATCCGATTTCAATGCTGCTGTGCTTACCGACAGAAATATCATTGTAAAACAACATTGTTATGGCTGTACCGCAGGCTCTGGGGCAAGCTGCGGGGGGACTTTAGTGTAAAAATTATCGGCCGGCGATGTGATGCATAGTAAGCATCTACATTATACATAATACTATGGATCAAGATTATTTAGAAACAACAAAAGACGTCTACCGGGAAGCAGCCGAAAATCCGCAGGAAGGGCTATGTTGCACTACCACTCCGGTGTGGCAACTCCCTGGGCTGCAGGTCCCCGCAAAAATGATGACCATGAACTATGGATGCGGCAGCACTATCCATTTACGTGATCTGGTGAACGATCCAAAGATCCTGTACGTTGGTGTGGGAGGCGGTATGGAATTATTGCAGTTCTCTTATTTCAGCAGACAGGCTGCAGGGGTTACAGGTGTGGATATCGTAGATGAAATGCTGCAGGTCTGCAAGGAGAATCTGGCGGAGGCGGAAAGGCAAAATCCTTGGTTTAGCTCCGATTTTATAAGCCTGGTAAAAGGAGATGCTTTGCAATTGCCTGTAGAAGATGACAGTATGGACATTGCAGCTCAGAATTGCCTGTTTAATATATTCAAGCAGGATGATCTGAAGAAAGCGATTCAGGAGATGTACCGGGTGCTAAAGCCACATGGCAGGCTGGTTTTGTCGGATCCTGTGTGTGAGCAGCAAATGCCCGAAAATCTAAAAGAGGATAAGCGCCTCCGTGCCCTTTGCCTGAGTGGTTCCCTGCCCCTGAACGAATATATAAAAATGATCACCAATGCCGGTTTTGGTACCGTGGAGATACGGGCCAGGCGCGCTTATCGCATCCTGGATCCGTTAAACTATGATACCACAGAAAGGCTCTTTATTGAAAGCGTGGAAGTTTGTGCAATAAAGGACCCCATGCCGGCCGACGGGCCCTGTGTATTTACGGGTAAAACCGCCATTTACCATGGAGATCAGCAGTATTTCGACGACGGGCTGGGGCACGTTTTAATGCATAATCAGCCGCTTGCAGTTTGTGATAAAACCGCAGCTAACCTTGCGGGCCTAAACCGCCCGGATATCTTTATTTCAAACTCAACCTGGTTTTATGACGGCGGCGGATGCTGCTGAAAAAAAAAATAGAGTATGGCCAAACGTGAGTTTGACATCATTATAATTGGAGCCGGTTCCGGCGGTTTGAGCGTTAGGTTGTTTATGAACCAGGCGGGCTTCAAGGTGCTCATGATATCCAGAAGCGACAAGGATATTGGCGGCGACTGTCTGAACGACGGATGTGGGCCAAGTAAATCGCTGATACACACAGCAAGAATCATCCAACAGCCCGGCGAGCTTATACAGGAGCTTATTCTTGCCGCTGCAAACAGGCTTTCTGTGAAAGCAATTTTTAATAAGATCTACCCTTATCCTGTTGCATCGCGCATCAATCAGGGCCTGATCACCGAGCTGATGTCGGAAGGCTTATCCGGAAATGTAAAGTTGCTATTACGCATAGCTTATAAAATTTTCAACTGATGGGACTCTGGCAGCAGATGGGCAGGGCGAAATATACCTTCATGGGTTTATGGATTTATAGTATTGATGATCGCTTATGGAGTATATTCCACTTTTAACAAGATCAGGATACAAGTGAAAAAATAAATTAACATGAAACACGCCTTATTAATATTTACTAAAAATCTGGAAGAGGGTAAAGTAAAAACCAGGCTTGCAGCAACTATTGGTACCAGTGCGGCCCTTTCCGTTTATAAGGAATTACTGCTTCACACAGAACGAAACGTCCGTGGTGTAAAAGCGAATATGACCGTGCTCTATTCCGACTACATTGCAGCCGGTGACATGTGGGACGAAAACTCGTACAGTAAAGCTGTGCAGCGCGGTGCTGACCTGGGAGAAAGGATGCGCAATGCCATATACAACGCAATTGCCCGGGGAAATAAACGGGTTGCAGTCATTGGTTCGGACTGCCTGCAGCTTACGGAAGAAATCATTGATGAGAGCTTCAGACAACTGGAATATCATGACATTGTGATAGGCCCCGCAGAGGATGGGGGTTATTATCTGATAGCCATGAAGAGCTTACATGAAGATCTGTTCCGGAATATGGTCTGGAGCACCAGTGAGGTGTTGAAAGACACCCTCTCAAGATGCAGAGATCTGAATCTCAGTGTATATTGTCTGCAGGAATTTAACGACATTGATACCGAAGCCGACCTGATAAAAGCTTCCGGTAAATTATTTTACGGGAAGGAGACGCATGATTAGCGTCATCATACCGGCATATAACGAGGCCAGTCAGATCGCGCAGACTATAGATGCAGCACGCCGATCAGCGGCAGGGGGCGAGCTCGAGATCATAGTTGTAGACGGGGGGAGCGCCGATGAAACGGCCGATGTTGCGGTCCATGCAGGGGCTAAAGTCTTGAGGAGCGGAAAGGGGCGCGCTGTACAAATGAATTACGGGGCAGCACAGGCCAATGGCAGCATTTTGTACTTTTTACACGCGGACTCTATGCCCCCGGTTAACTACGACCGGCAAATTTTAAATGCTGTTAAATATGGGGCTGTCGCAGGTTGCTTCAGGATGTTATTCGATGATAAACACTGGTTCCTAATGGCAAATGCGTGGTTTACCCGTTTTGATGCTAATGCTGTCCGTTTCGGTGATCAAAGCCTCTTTGTGCTTAAGAATGCCTTTGGACGCAGCGGGGGATTCCGGGAGGATCTGTTAATGATGGAAGATCAGGAGATCATCCATCGGATAAAGAGGGAAGGGACGTTTATAGTATTAAAAGATTATGTTACTACCTCTGCCAGAAAGTATGTGGATAACGGCCCATACCGTATGCAGGGAATTTTCTACCTGATCTGGACGCTGTATTACTTTGGCTGGTCACAGGAATCCCTGCTCAAGCTGCACCGGAAACTTATTCGTAAAAATAAACTCTGAATGATGAAACCACATCGTAATTTACTGCTGAAAAGGAACTGAGCGTGACCGGTCGAACGGAAAAAATTGCTTAAAATCTAAATTGAATGGATGAGATAAGACTAGTATTTGACATTAAAGGGGGTTTGGCCCTGATGATAGTATTCGTGGTACTATTCGTTTGTCAGCAAAGATGGAAACTCCGCCGGCCGACCCAGTCCGTTTTTAAACGAACATTCACCAACGTGCTCGTTTCCATGCCATCGTTCGTGCTGCTGCGATTTGTGTTCCTGCCGCTAATGGTAGGCCTGGCCATTAGAAACGAGGACTGGCAATGGGGACTGCTGTACGTAATCGATATTGACCCCTATATAAAAACCCTGATCGCCTTTCTTTTCCTGGACTATACGAACTATTGCTGGCATATCCTGAATCATAAACTGCCGGTCTTGTGGCGATTTCATGTCGTACACCATTCCGACCCCGATCTGGATGTGAGCACCGCACTGCGTTTTCATTTCGGCGAGCTGATAGGCTCCGTTTTTTTCCGGGGAGCATTCGTACTTCTCTCAGGTGCAAGCCCGCTGCAGGTGCTTTTGTACGAGGTGGTTTTTGAAGCAGCAACCCAATTCCACCACAGTAACTGGAAACTTCCCTACAGATTTGAGAAGATATTAAACTGGCTGATCGTAACGCCCCGGATGCATGGCATCCATCATTCGGTGATCAAAAATGAAACAGACAGCAATTATTCGGTCATATTCTCCTTTTGGGACCGGCTTCATAGAACTATCCGCGTAAATATACATCAGGACGAAATCTTAACCGGGGTCCCCTCATATCACGATCCTGCAGAGCTTACCGTACCTTTTTTGCTTAAAATGCCTTTTACCCGGATCCGTCCATGGCCGAAGGATCTTAACGCACGTCCCGAACGCAAACCTGCGAGCGGAGAAGATATGCTTAAAGGATAAGCCTGGTTTCCCTGCAGCTTGCGGGGGAACGAACGTCCCGTCTAATTAATTGCCAAATTGATAAGTTGTTTTAACAGTATTGATCTCATTAAGAAGACTAATCCAGACGAATCGCCGCCGAGCTGCCAGAACATTCCGTTCAGCTTATTGTCGATCACATATTTGGTTTTATCGGTAATAGAACGTACCGTAGTCTTTGAAGCTGCTATCTATACAACGCCCCTTCTACTAATTATAAAGCAAATACTTCTTCCTCATTTCCTTGTACTGAGACAAGCCCGGCTCCCAGCTTGCGCGGATTTCCGCTTCAGATTTACCGTCGATGATCTGCTGGCGGAAAAGGCCGGAGCCGATCTGGACCTCGATATTATTCATCTGGTTGCTTAGCTTGGAGTCGAAGAATTTTTCTTTATAAGGATGTGCCTTATACAATTCCATTATCCATTGGATATTTACCTGCTTCTTCTTTCTCAATTGCTCCACGTCGTAGTTGCGGAGATCAAGTCCGTAGCAAACCTGGTTCATAAAGAGGGGCGTTTCTGCCATGCCTTTAATACCGGTTGGGGTATAGCTAAATTCATACTTACCCTTTAGCTCCGGGCTGCCGATTACAGTAAACGGAAAATATGTACCGCGGCCGTGATTCAGGTAGGTTCCTTCAAACATACAGGTAGAGGGATAAAGCATGATCGCCTGCTGGGTATTTAAATTAGGTGAAGGGCTTACAGGCAGGGTGTAGGGCATATCATGGTTGTAATTGGCCACTTTTACGATCCTGAGCTTACATTTTACTCCATTTGTTAACCATCCCTGGCCATTTGCCATTTGTGCAAATTCTGCCACGGTTAATCCATGAGACATAGGCATTGGGAACATACCGATACCTGATTTGTACTTCATATCGAGTATGGCGCCGTCTACAAGATAGGCGTTAGGGTTAGGCCGGTCCAGGATAAGAAGTTCCTTGCCACTTTCCTGACAAGCTTCCATCAGGCGGCTCAGCGCGTTGATATTGGTATAAAAGCGTACCCCTACATCCTGCAGGTCATATACCATTACATCAACATCAGCAAGGTCTTCTTTTGTAGGCTTATTTTTTTTCCCGTATAATGAAATTATCGGGATGCCTGTTTTAGCATCAATCTCATCCGAAATCTGTACTCCTGCACTAGCGTTGCCCCGGAAACCATGCTCCGGGCCGAACACTTTAACCACATTTATTCCCAGGCTCTTCAGGCTGTCGACCAAATGAGTTTTCCCGATTATACTGGTAAGGTTGGCAAGGATGGCCACGCGCTTTCCTTTCAGGTAAGGGACGTATTCTTCTGTGCGTTCAGCACCGGTTTTTATTGGATTTGCAGGGATTATGCCTGATGTATTTTGTGGTTTGGTAGAAGAACAGGCTAGGGTTAGGAAGGCAAGGATAGTTATTATAGATTTCATATTAGATATTTTATGATTTAAAGGTAATGGTTTTTATTTATCCTGCCGTGTGCAACTTGCAAAATACCGCAACTTTTAACCGTATTGCCCGCATGTTGGTGGCGAGGGCATCACCCGCTCTCACCCTGTCTTAGTACTGAGATCACCCTTAGATCACACATAGATCACCCTTAGATAAAAAGGCTATAAATAGTTGCGTTACTCTGCGGGTTTTCATAAATGGTAACGATTTTTGCGGGTTTATGCCACGTAGAAGTAGTAAGGGAAAGGAATGAATGAAATGCAACGTGTCTCGTCCTGAAATAGCGTCAGGAATGTATGTGGCTTCTGGAGGTAGTTTGTAAATATTAAATCTGATTAGAACCAACCTGCCAAACCCCGATTTCGCGCAGAATTTCCCCTTCTTTTTCATTTCTTTCCGGTAAAACCCAGGTTTCTCAATTACGATTTTGGTAATACGGCTTTCACCGCCATTGCGAATTTCATAATTGCCGGTTTACCAGCATTGCGAAAGTGATAATAGCGCTTTCACCGGCGTTGAAAATATGGTAAAAGTGCATTTGATGCGTAAAAGACGAGGATTTTTAGTAAATTAAGGGTAGGAGGAATGATGTATGAATTCGGAAGTCCGAAACAAATGTCTTGTCCTGAAATAGGTTGACAAATTAAGTCACTTAAAAACAGGATAACAT